>NZ_SELI01000002.1:0-1278 GCF_007845595.1 Apibacter muscae | reverse complement strand
AAAAATTTTAGTTATCTTCAAAACAGAGAGAGTAAGTGTCCCTATAAAAAACACCCCCACTTATTTTAGAAAACAAAATACCCCCACCCATTTTTGAGAAAATTATAAAATTTCAGCCATGAATAAAATTATAAAATATACTTACTTGATAACTTTAATATTATCAATTTTGTTTTGTAGTGTAGCTAGTGATTATGCTTACTCATTGTAACTACTATATTTTATACAAATGGTATCATCATGTTACTATATAGAAATATTAAAAATATATCATCTGATTTAATATTGTTATTACAATATGTAATATCCTCACTTATAAAAAAGTAATATATTAATCATTAGCAATAATTCTTTGAGACATTATTCTTTACCTTACCTATTGACAAATTGGAATCTAATATTTATATTTTGTAGAATACAATAATCATTTTAATAATAAATAATATCCCTTTATAATTCAGGGATTAACTTATAACATTTACTCACACAAAATTCCCTCACTTATTTAGAGCAGTCAAAAAAACACGAAACACTGCCCCTAATAGAATAACTGAAATTAGTACTATATTCAAGGTGATAGCTGAAACTCACTACTAAACCTAAATTCTATTAAAAACCAATCTAACTTAAAACATTCACACAAAAACACAAAAATCATGGTAACCATTATCAATTACAAAAAAAGACAAAAAGATAACCAAGACTTCTTTATTCTGGAAATTAGTGGAGGAATAGAAATGATACAATCCAAGACCACAGGAAAATTCTATGCCACTGCTAAAAAAGCCTATATAACTTCCACATTTGATGAACAAACTTGTCAAGCTCTTATAGGAACTCAGATACAAGGAAAAATAGAAAAAGTAGAATGTGAACCTTATTCCTATACTATCAAAGATACAGAAGAAATAATTTTACTTAGTCATAGCTATGAGTATGTTCCAGAAAATAACTCTGCTATTTCTCCCAATCAATCTACAACTCAGAATCATTCTTCCTATGTACAAAGAGAACTAGCAGAAAATCATTCCTTTCAAACCAATGAAGAATTAGTAGTTTAGGTTCTTCTAATATAAATATCTCTGAATATTACTCACTAATTCCTTCCACTTTTGTTTTTACCCTACTTAGTAATCTCACAGAAATGGAAGGATTTTTTATTATTTACTTATTTACTCACTTATGATATCTACCCTTACTAACTTAGAAAACTTTGGCTATAGAGAATTAACCTTAGTTATAGAACTCTTAACTCTTTACAATGAATATAAAATTCCA
>NZ_SELI01000018.1:0-253939 GCF_007845595.1 Apibacter muscae | reverse complement strand
TATATATTTTATATGCGCTTTTTAATTGCTAATCCCTCCCCAAAAAAAACAGGCTGATAAGACAGCCTGCTTTTTTTAGAGGAAAGTAAATTGTATGAAGATACTAGCTTTAATTAGCTTCTTTATTTGCTACAATGTCTACACTTATATCTAACAAATCTTTAATAAGTTTATCCTGAGGTTCTCCGTTTGAATATGTTATATTAAATTCTTGTCTATTGATTGTAAATTTCTCTGTTTTTAAAGTTACTTTATCTCCTTCAGCTTTTACATTGGCTTTTACGGATAAATTTTTAGTTATACCTTTAACTTCAAGATTTCCTTCTAATTCTACATTATATTCTCCTGATTCAATTGGCTTCACTGATGTTATTACAAATTTTGATGAAGGGAACTTTGAAACATCAAAGAAGTCCTCATTTTTTAGATGATTGTTTAGTGATTTTGCTTTTTCTGGATCTGAAATGTCTGTGGTAGATATTGTATTCATATTAGCTGTGAAGCTTCCTGATTCAATTTTTGAATCCTTGAGTTTCAATTCTCCTGATTGAAGAATAATTGTACCTAAATGTTTACTTGTCAAGGTACCTCCTTCCCAAGTTATTTTACTAGCTAATGTATCTACTTTATAAGTATTAGCTTCTTTACTTGATACTGCTTCTTGTTTTGCTTGGTTAGTTATTTTAGCTTCTTTGGAATTATTGTTACATGATTGGAAGGATAATGTTAAAGCAATTATTGACAATGTTAATATTTTTTTTTTCATTTCAATTAATTTATTTTTAGCAAACATAACATTTTTAGCTTTAAATGAATTAATAATAAATGAAATTTGATTTCATTTATTTTTTTAAATTAGCTACATGTCAAAAAATACTAAAACTTCCTTTTTCTGTCAGAATTGTGGGGCACAGTATTCTCAATGGATGGGACAATGCAAGGCTTGTGGGGAATGGAATACCATTGTAGAAGAAATTATTGAAAAAAAAACTAAAAGCAATTTTCCATCAAATAAATCCATATCCTCGAATATCATTAAAATTCATGACATTGAAACTGTACATGAAGATCGTATAATTTCGGGTGATTCTGAACTGGATTTTCTGTTAGGTGGAGGAATTGTACCGGGCAGCGTTATATTAATTGGAGGAGAACCTGGTATAGGAAAGTCTACCTTACTATTGCAACTATCACTTCAAATTAATAAAAAAGTACTTTATGTTTCTGGCGAAGAAAGTGCAATTCAAATTAAAATGAGGGGTGATAGGATTAAATATTCCAATTCAGATTGCTATGTACTTACCGAAACTTCAATTGAAAAAATAATTAAAAAATCAATGGAATTAAGGCCTGAATTATTAATTATTGATTCTATACAAACTTTGTCATCTTCATATATAGATTCTTCCCCAGGCAGTATTTCTCAAATTAGAGAATGTGCTTCTGAATTGATTAAATATGCGAAAAGTTCATCTACTCCTATTTTTCTTGTCGGGCATATTACTAAAGATGGTACGATTGCTGGTCCTAAAATACTTGAACATATGGTAGATGTAGTTCTTCAGTTTGAAGGTGATAGAAACTATATGTTTAGACTTTTACGTTCTCATAAAAATAGATATGGTTCTACTTCTGAATTAGGTATTTATGAAATGTTTCAAGATGGTTTACGACAAGTAAAGAATCCCTCTGAAATTCTTATTTCTAAAAAGGATGAGAATTTATCTGGTAACGCCATAGCTGTTACTTTAGAAGGACTCCGCCCCATGCTGGTTGAAATTCAAGCATTGGTTTCTACAGCTGTATATGGTACTCCGCAAAGGGCTACTACTGGATTTGATATAAAGCGATTGAATATACTATTAGCTGTTTTGGAAAAAAGGGCTGGTTTTCATTTGGGTAGTAAAGATGTGTTTCTTAATATTACCGGTGGTATAAAGATTGACGATCCTGCAGTCGACCTGGGGGTAATATGTGCCATTCTTTCATCCAATGAAAATGTTAGTTTGCCAGACAATTGTTTATTTGCAGGAGAGGTTGGATTAAGTGGAGAAATTAGGGCTATCAATCGTATTGAACAACGTATACTAGAAGCCGAAAAACTAGGATATGATGTGATTTTTATTTCTAAATATAATAAAATAGATATTGATAAATTTAATATAAAAATTGAATTGGTGGGTAAGGTTGATGATGTTTATAAGATGTTATTTTAGAAAAAAAATTACTTATAAGCATATATTTACAAATAAATATGTTATTTTATAATTTACTAAATTAATGTTAATATTTTTTTATCTTTAAAAATTAAAAATTAAAGATGTGTATATTTGCTTGTTTTGTAAAAACTATATTTACTAATGAGCAATTCTAATTATTCTACTGTTATTATTACAGATAAAAATTCTCACGAAACAAAAGTATATTCAATTAAGCAAAAGCATATAGAAAATATTATTCTTTACAAGCGTATTTTATTATTTTCTACTATATGCGTGGTTATTTTATTGGCAGGTCTTAGTTCTTATATTGGTTATGTATATTACCAAAAAAGAGATCTACGTAATAAAATTTTAAATTTACAGAGTAAATTGGATGATAAGCAACTGGATTATTTAATTAATAATTTATCTGAAGCTGGAGAAACTTTAGAATTAATTGAAAAGTATTTAAAAGAACGTGAGGTTAAAACACTGTCATCTTCTAAAGACTTGGATAGTAATAATGATGTTGGTGGCGAATACTATGCGGTGAATGATATGAACGTTGATGTTGTTAACAGTGAAAAAGAACGTATTGAAAATTTATTAAAAAATATTCAATCCATACCTATGGGGCTTCCACATATAGGACGTTTATCTTCAGATTTTGGGGTTAGAGGAAATCCTATGTCAGGGAGGGGTTCTGAATTTCATCCCGGTCTTGACTTAGCGGGTAAAATTGGTGATCCTATAAAAGTTACGGCTAATGGTATTATTACTTATGCAAGCGTTAGAGGTGGCTATGGAAACTGTATTATAGTTAAACATAGTCATGGGTATGAAACTTTATATGGGCATTTATCAGAAATAAATGTTAAAGTTGGACAGAAGGTTAAATCCGGGGATATTATTGGCAAACTTGGTAATACCGGTCGTTCAACAGGTCCACACGTTCATTATGAAATCATTCATAACAATATAAAAGTTAATCCTAAAAATTTTCTACAAATCAAATAATTAATTTCTATAAAAGTCTGTTTTATGTTTAACAAAAAAAATAATTCTTCCAATGGTTTTGACTCACAAAATATTACTACTGTACTTGCAGAAGATTGTATAATTGAAGGCTCTATTACTAGTAAAGCATTTATTAAATTGGATGGTAAGGTTACAGGGAATATTGATAGTGCTGGCGGAGTTATTCTTGGACAAAAGGGTTTTATTAATGGAGATATTAAAACTAAGCTTCTAACCGTTTATGGTTCTATTGAGGGTGATGTTTTTACCGATGAATTAATTATTAAAAGTACTGGTAAACTTACGGGTAATATTCATGCCAAAAGTATCGAGTTAGAAAAAGGTGGTATTTATAATGGAAATATTAACATGAAAGAAACATCAGTTACAGATAATATTAACAGCGACCTTAAAGGTAAAAAGTAAGGATTTTCAAATAACAAAAATAAAAAAGCATATATAATATATATGCTTTTTTAATTCATTATAATTTTTACTTGTCCTTTTTATCACCTATTTCATAGGCTATACCTAAAGACGAGCCTTTAGAAAAATAAATAGTTAGCCATCTATAAAATGTATTTAAGCGATTACCGATTGAAACTAAGGATATAATATGTATACAAGACCATATTAGCCATGCAAAAAAGCCTTTAAAGAAAACTTTATTATTCATAAGATCTGCTACCGCTTTATTTTTACCTATTACAGCCATTGAGCCTTTATCTACATAACTAAATTTTCTTTTATTTTGTCCTCTAAGCTCTCTTTTAAGATTCCTTGCTAAATTGATTCCTTGTTGTATGGCTACTTGTGCCAATTGCGGATGACCATCGGGGAAATTAGGATCTGATATCATTAATGATGTATCCCCTAGTGCATAAATATTTTCATAGCTAATCACCTTATTAAATTCATCCACTTGCATTCTTCTTCCTCTTGAATAGACATCTTTAGATATACCTACAAAAACTCGTGAGGTAACCCCTGCCGTCCAAATAATTGTCTTAGTTGCTATCTTATCTCCACTGCCAAGGTAAATAAAATTTTCATCACAATCTTTCACATGTTGATTTAGTATAATATTCACCCCCAATTTATTTAATGCCTTATAAGCTTCTTTATGCGATTTTTCACTCATTGAACCTAATAGATTAGGTGATCCTTCCACCAAATGAATTTGCACTTTACTCTTTAATTCTTTATAATCTAAAGGTTGCAAGGTATTAAATATCTCTCTTGTCACCCCTGCTATTTCAACCCCTGCAGGGCCTCCCCCTACGATAACAATGGAGAGCAGTTCTTTTTGTTTTTCAAGATTTACTTCTTGAGAAGCCTCTTCCATTCTTAGTAATAAAGTATTTCTAAGCAATAGCGCATCGTTTAAGGTTTTCATAGGAACTGAATACTTTTCTAAATTTTGCATTCCAAAATAATTACTTTGTGTTCCTGTTGCAAAAATTAGTATATCAAAATCTAATTCTCCATTAGACAATATTATTTTATTCTCATTCGGTTTTACTTCCAGTAACTCTCCTTGTCTAAAACTAACGTTGCTTTTATATCTTATGAATCTCCGAAATGGATAACTTATAGCCGCAGGTTCTAAAACACTTGAACCAACTTGATATATTAAGGGGGGAAAAAAATTATAATTATTTTTGTCCACTAAGGTTATATGAAAATTTTTATTGTTTTTTAACTTCTTAAGAAAATTAATCCCTGCAAAACCTCCTCCAACTAAGACTATTTTTTTCATTTTAAAATAACTTTTCTATAAACTTTAACTATCTATTTATTAACAAATATTTCGCCAAATTCTTATTTCATTATTTCTATTTTTGGTATTAAAAATAATTATATGTGTACATTTGCAGGCTTAAATAATCTATATTCAACATGATTCAAATTGACGATACGCTTATATCTCTAGATCTTATTCAGAAAGAATTTGTATGTAACTTAAATAAATGCAAAGGAATTTGCTGTGTAGAGGGTGATTCCGGAGCTCCTTTAGACGAGGATGAGTTGTCTATTTTAGATGATGTTTATGATGATGTAAAACCATACTTACGTGAAGAAGGCAGGGCTTCGATTGAAAAGCAAGGCAAATATGTAGTTGATTTAGACGGTGACTATGTTACCCCTTTAATTGATGATAATGAATGTGCTTATGTGATTTATGATGATAAAGGGATAGCAAAATGCGCAATTGAAAAAGCCTATGAAGATGGTAAAATAAACTACAAAAAGCCTATTTCTTGCCATTTATATCCAGTTCGATTGCAGAAATTAAAATCTTACCTTGCTGTCAATTATGATCAGTGGTATATTTGTTCTGATGCTTGTACTTTTGGTAAAGAATTGAAGGTAAAGGTTTTTCAGTTCTTAAAGGAACCTCTAATCAGAAAATTTGGTAAAGATTGGTATTTGCAGTTGGAGGATGCTGAAAAATTATTTAATGCTGAATAATTTCACGAATTGGATATGTAAATCAATAATTCACCATTGGAATATTCAATCGTAACACACTCGTCAATTGCTTTATTTCTTGTTCCTATTCTTTCTGGTAAACAAAGTGGTTCATTATTTAGGGGATATTGCAATCCTTGGGTTTGAATGTTTTCTGCTTTAAAAAAAGGTATTAATGATATAATTTTACCTTTTACATTGGTTAAATGGGTTTTATGATTAGAAAAGAAGAATTTGGAATAGTCATCATAAAAGGTAATTTTTAATTTATTTTTAAAATACAATGCCGTTGAAAGGTTTCCCATAAAATGATCACTCTCACGCCCACTAGCTCCATAAACATCAACTTGGGTAATTCCTCTTTCAATCAACAGTTCTAAGGCTTTGTGAAAGTCTGTTTTGTTTTGATCGGGGGTTGAAATTAGTTTGATTTCCTTAGGTATTTGTTCTTGTATTAAGCTATCAAAATCTCCAGATATAAATTCTATTTTTAATTGAAATTTATATACATACCTTGAATAAGCACCATCGGTACAAGCAATTATAGAATATTCATTCAAATTCTGAGGAATTTTTGATGGTTCTTCTCCATTTATAAAAAGTAGCGCTTTATTCATTGGGAGTCCAAGGGGTTTCTATATTTTTTTTATCTAAATATCCAAAATAACGTGCTAAGACAAATAAGTAATCAGATAGTCTATTTAAATAATTTAAACAGATATTTCTAACTTTTTCTATTTCATTTAAGGTAACCACTTCCCTTTCAGCTCTTCGACAAACAGTCCTTGCAATATGCGTCGTAGATGTTAGTATACTCCCGGTAGGAAGTATAAATTCTTTTAGTTTAGGAAGAACTTCTTGCATAACATCTATCCAACTTTCTATTTGTTCAATTTGCTGTACTTTAATCATACATGTCAATCTTGGTTTCCCGTTGGCTAAAATCATTTTTTCGGGAGGTGTTGCCAGTTCTGCTCCTAAATCAAATAAAGAATTTTGAATGATGTGAAGTTGTTTATCGATGTTTAGATCCTTGTTATAGCTTCTTATTAATCCTATATAAGAATTCAATTCATCTACATCTCCATAAGCTTTAATCCTTGTTATGTTCTTAGAAACTCTTTTCCCTCCATATAAAGAGGTGGTACCATCATCGCCTGATTTAGTGTATATTTTCATTCAATCGAAAATTGTCTTTTATAAATGTAATTAAATTATTTTACTTTGATGTCTTCAATAAACTCTTTGGCTCTTATTTCTACCCAAGAAAATTTTGATTTGGGTAACATGAAACCAATATGCCCTCCGTATTTAGGCATTTCAAAATAAATATTTGCATTGCTCATTTGATTTTCTTTTAAAAAACTTTCTGGAGAAAGAAAAGGATCATTTTTAGCATTGACGATTAAAGTTGGTATATTAATATTATCTAAAATATGTATGGGAGAAACTTTTTTATAGTAATCTTCTTTATTTTTAAAGCCAAATAAGGGTACGGTTACGTATTCATCAAATTCGTCAAAGGAATTAATCGAGCGAATTAAGTTTATATCAAAAATGTCTGGATACTGTTTGCTCTTGTATTTTAATTTCTTTTTAAAATCATTGATAAAGTTCTTTAAATATATATAATTTGCTGGTTTTCTAAATGTTTCTGCATTGGAAACAAAATCTAATGGTGAGGAGAATGCTATACATGCTTTTAATTCCTTTGGAATTTTCATTCTCCCCGTGTAATTTAGAGATACCGCCCCTCCCATTGAATACCCGATTAGATATACTTCTGAATACCCTTGTGTTATTGAATATGTTACTACCTTTTCTAAATCATGAATCATTCCTACGTGATAGAGTGAGGGCAAACGATTCATTTCTCCTCCACAACTTCTTTGATTCCATGCTAATATGGAATAACCTGCTTGATGAAAATAATCTGCACAACTATTGATATACGTTCTTCGTGAATGTCCTTCAAGCCCATGGGAGAGAATTATCAATTTATTCGTATTTTCATTTCTCCACCAATCTAATAATAAAAAATCTCCGTCTTCCAACTCTAATCTTTCTCGGTTGTAAGGAGGTATCGGATATTTTTTTATGGCACCTGCTACAATGGTTGATAGATGAGCATTTGTATATATAAGATTTTCTGTAGGGTTATAAGTAGATTTTTTTATATAATTCATATTCCTGTACTATGGGCGTTATATTTTTCCCAATAATTTTTTAAGCTTTTGCTTCCTTGTCTTCTTGTTTATATAATCTTGATTTTTAAGTTCTAAAATCTTTATAATTTTTAAAGGTGATTCATTTACTAATTTAGCATATTTTTCTCCGATTATGGAGATCATTTCATGGGTTAATGAAAGTTTAATGAAATTTTGAATTCTTTGCTCTAGTGTAAGCTTTTTAAATTGCATTCGGTTTAAATCAATTAAAGAAAAAACATATGACTCATTAATTTTTTCAACCAAAACATTCCCTGGTGATAAATCTTTAAATAGTATGTCTTGTTGATGAATGGTATATATAAATTCCGTAAAAGATTCTAGAATATTGTTCCAATCTTTAAAATTTTCTTTTCTTTCGATGAGTTCCCTAAAAGTAAAGTCGTAAGAACAAAATTCTGACATATAATAAGAATGCTGTATTTTCCCCCCTATTCTTTCTTCGAAAAAAGCGATGGGATTGGGGGTTTTAATTCGCTTATTCAAAAGAATTTCTGCATGATGATAAGATCGGTAGGCTTTAGATTTTCTAATTCCACTATAAACATACTGATTAAGTAGATGTGGAATTTTAAAAGATTTTACTGCTAATATTACTAAATTTTCTATCTGTATTTTTTTTAGGGTATTTCTTTCTTTAAAAATAACTTCCCCTAAAGATTCAAAATCATTAATTACGGATAATAAATCTTCCTGTTTATCTTTCCATTTATCGTTAATGTGTATATTCCAACTCATATTTTTAGGGCTTTGCTATATACTTCCAAGGCTCTTTTTCTTGCAAACGTGTGTTCAACCATAGGATGCATATAGTTTTTAGTATCAAATTCTGGAACCCATTGTTTTGTATATTTATTTTGAGGATCAAACCTTTTCATTTGTAATGTAGGATTAAATATTCTAAAATAAGGCACTGAATCACAGCCAGAGCCACTTGCCCACTGCCAATTTCCATTATTACTAGCTAGTTCAAAATCCAACAACTTAGTGGCAAAATAAGCCTCTCCCCACCTCCAATCAATCAATAAGTGTTTACAAAGAAAGCTGGCTACAATCATTCTCACTCGGTTGTGTATTAATCCTGTGGAGTTTAATTCTCTCATTCCTGCATCAACGATCGGGTAGCCTGTTTTTCCTACTTTCCAAAGCTGGAATTCTTCTTCATTGTTTCGCCAATCAATATTATCATATTTTTTTTTAAAGCTATGGTTAACCACTGGGGGGAAATGATAAAGTATAGATATAAAAAATTCCCTCCAAATTAGTTCGTTTATAAATATGGATGAGTTTGCCTCTGTATTTTTATAAACTTCTCTTATAGATAAGATTCCAAATCGTAAATATGTGCTTATATGCGAAGTACCTTCTATAGAAGGATAATCTCTGGTTTCTTCATAATTATTGATCTGAATTTGAGAAATATTATAACTAGGAGGAACTATTGTGGATTTTGTAAAACCTATCTCTTTCAATGATAATGGTTCACTAATCACCTGCTTAGTATTATTCAAAAATTTTTCACTTGGATAATATGGGAGAGTCTTTTTAGAAACTACTTCTTTCCACTTGTTCGAATATGGAGTATAAACAGTATAGGGAGAATGATCCGCTTTAAATACTTCTGAAGGATGGCAGATTACATGATCTTGTTCTTGGTAGAAAGTTATTTGCTTTGTTGCTAATAGATCCTTGATTTTCTTATCTCTTTCTTGTCCGTAAGGTTCATAATCTTCATTACAGAATACAGATTCTACTTCGTAACTTTTAATTATTTCTTTAAAAACTTGTACAGGCTTTCCTTTAAAAAAATGTATTTGTGTATGGTAGGGTTTTAGTTGGTTATTAATATCTTGTAATTGATCATAAATTAAGGATACTCTAGCATCATCTACTTCAGATAATTGATTCAGTATATGGGTATCAAAAATAAAAATTAAATATACATTATTAGTCCCTAGGGCTTTGTACAGACCTGGATTATCATGTAGTCTTAAGTCTCTTCTAAACCAAAATATATTAATTTTTTCTTTCATTTTTTTCTTTTTGCGAAAAGAATTCTCCTAATATTATTCCAGCGGACATTGCTACATTTAAACTTTCGGTTTTCTTCTTTTCTCCAAACCTTGGAATGGATAAAGTTTTAGAACAAATATTCTTTATAGAATCTGATATTCCATTGCCTTCATTTCCCATAATTAGAAATGCTTCTTGCTCTAATTCTACTTGGTAAATGCTTTCTCCATCCATATCGGTTGCATATATGGGCAGATGTTGATTATCTCTAAAAAATATTTCAAGATTTGTGTACACTACATTTACTCTTGCTAATGAACCCATGGACGCTTGCACAACTTTTGGATTAAAAATATCTACAGTATCTTCGCTACATATTATTTGTTCTATCCCGAACCAATCAGCCAAACGAATTAAGGTTCCCATGTTTCCGGGATCTTGGATGCTTTCCAAAACTAATTGTTTTCCCTCTATCTTTTTCAACTCTGGTTTAGGGATTTCTACTATTGCTAGGGCGTTGCTAGGATTTTTAAGAAAGCTTATTTTATTTAATTCCTTCTTTGATATAATTACATACTTATCTTCTGAAAGAATTTCTATGGGTTCAATCGTGTAAATCTTTGATAAAGTAAAATCTGAATAAATAAATTCTTTAATGTTTTTTATACCTTCTACAATAAATAAATTATATTTTTGTCTATATTTTTTATTTGCAAGGGATTGAATCAATTTAATTCTATTGGCAGACAGCATAACTTAAATATGAAAATGCAATACAATATTACATTAAAGATATTAATTTTCTCTCTATTGTTTCTTATTTTTTCCTGTAGAACCAATAAAGTTCCAGAAAATTCTCATCTGTTTACAGGTAATACATATAAATACTTAGATGCAAAAGGAAAGCCTTATGCCGATGAATTGGATAATTATGTGAAACAAAAACCGAATAAAAAAATCTTTTTTTATGTACCCTTAAAATTATGGCTTTATGATTTGTCTAACGCTAAATTTGATTCTGTTTACAAAGATTATTACCTTGTTGATAAAGAACAAAGAAGTCTAAAATTATTAGATTCCTTATATTTAAAATACAATTTAGACAGCTATGTTGGTAAATCTAGATGGCTTGATCGTTTTATTTATAGCAAAGGCGAACCTCCTGTACTGGTAGATTCTGCCATGGCTAATTCGTCTGCAAAAAATTTGAACCAGTATTTTATAAATAGAGGCTGGAGAAAATCTCAAGTCATTGATACTATCCTTACAAGTGGTAAGAAAGCTACGGTACAATACAATATTAAATTGGGTGAACCCATGATTATTGATACCATTATTTACGATGTAAGTGAAGAAATAAATGCTAATATTTACAATGGTTATTTAAGATTTAAAAATCGGGTAAATCCTAAAAAATTAAAGAAAAATTATACTAAAGAGGAAATTTTACAAAATTTCTATCAAAAATTATCTTTACTAAAGAAAGGGGATCGTTTAGATGCCTACCTTATGGGAGATGAAATCACTCAATTGGATAACCAATTTAAAAACATGGGATATTTTGGCTTTAATGACTTAAAGGATGAGGTAATATTTTATGTAGACACAGCCAATAGCATAAACCATGTCCCTGTAACACTATCCATAAAAAAAAGCCCTTATACACTTCCTTCTCCAACCAGTGCATCCGGGGATTCTTTACAAGGATCTAATGACTCAATTTCCAAAGACAGAGCTAAAGCTGTTTTTAAAAAATTTAAGTATGAAAAGATTAATGTAACCCTATTGAATAATCAAACGGATGATAATAAAGAAAGTATTGTTGATTCAAGTTATTTTATTAATAAAAAGAAATTTATTCGTTTTGAAAATGGTAAAAAGGTAAAAAGCTACATTGAAGATACTGTTGCTTTTATTATTAATAAATCAGATGGTAGATATAGAGACAGGGTTTTAGCTGATATGCTTGCCATTGGTATGGGGAAAACTTACCGTTTAAATGCAGAAACCGAAACTCGAAGAAATATTTATAAAGTAAACAATTTTAATTTATTAGGATTTAATACTTCTCCAGAAAAAGGTTCTGATTCTACGCTTATTTCTAACATTATTTTAATGCCTATGAATAAATATTCCTACGAAATAGGTTTAGAAGCTTTTACCTCAAGCGTTGCAAATTTTGGAATTACCCCAAACCTGACCTTTACTGCTAAAAACTTGTTTAGAGGTGCAGAAAATCTAAATGTAACCTTCGGTGGATCTTTAGGAAATATAGAATCTAAGAAGAATAACAATCGTCTTTTTAATGCTTCTGAGTTTAATACTCAAGTCAGTTTATCATTTCCAAGATTTCTAGCTCCTTTTGGATTGCGAGATAAAATGCCTAAATCTTGGGGCCCCTCCTCGGCTATTTCTGTTGGATACAATGCTCAATTTAATATAGGTTTAGACAAAAGAAGTTATAATGCTGGATTTTTATATAATTTCAGTCCTACACGTTCCACCAACCATCAAATATCCTTATGGAATTTACAATACACTCAATTCTTAAATCCTGATAATTACTATAATATTTATACTACAGACTGGGCTGGTGTTAATGGTATGAGAGAAATTTACTTTACCGTAAATCCATCCATGAGAGAGGAATATGAAAGTGGTAAAATTACCAATGAACAACTTCAACATATCATTGCTAATGATCCTAATTTTAGAACAGAAGTTGAACAAAAAGCACCCCAATACTGGGATCAATACAATTTATTAGAATCAAGAAGATACCGCTTTACACAAAATATTTTAATATCTTCTTTCCAATATAGCTTTACTTATGACCAGAGATTAAAATATTTCCCTCCTAAACATCCTTTTTATCTTAGAGCACAAATGGAACTCGCTGGTAATATGCTATCAATTTTCAACAAATCTTTTAAAGATTTTGAAACTTCAAACAATAAGGTTGTCAAAGAAATTTTTGGTGTACCCTATTCTCAATTTGTGAAATTTGATTTTGACTTACGTAAATATTGGAATTTATCTTCAAAAAAATCAATTGATGCTCACTTTTTTATGGGTATCGGTTTACCTTATGGTAATTCTTTCAGTATGCCTTTTGACCGAAGTTATTCTGTCGGTGGTCCTAATGACATAAGAGCTTGGAGAGCTTTTGGATTTGGGCCTGGAGCCTCTAAATTGAGTGGAAAAAACGGCTATGAGTTAATTGCGATAGATAACTTTAAGCTACTAACCTCTGTAGAATATCGTTTCCCACTTCCTAGCAATGGATTCTTTGGGGCTTTGTTTGTAGATGCAGGTAACATATGGGGGATTAATAATGATTCTCCGTATAAATTCAAATTCGATTCTTTTTATAAAGAATTAGGAATTGGAGGTGGATGGGGAATACGATGGGATATTAGTAATTTTATCATTCGTTTTGACTTTGCTTACAAGTTTTATAATCCACAAAGAGATTTAGGAGATCGTTGGTATTTTAAACATATAAACATTCTACAGCCACAATTTAATTTTGCTATTGGCTATCCTTTTTAATTCAATGAGTAATTCCTATAATTAATATTAGAATGAACTTATATGGGAACATAAGGCTTAGCAACTGGATTGGATATATATCGGCTCTCTTAGTTGCTATTTTCTTTATTGTTTTTATGAATAAAAAAGTAAATCAGCTAAAAAAAGATGAATCCATACGAATATCTAATTATGCAAAAACCATTGAGCTACTAAATACAGAAATTAATATTCCCCCACATACACAAACATATTTAGTAGGAACCATTGAGCAAAATACCTCTATTCCGGTTATTCTTGTTGATAGCAAAGGAGTTTATATAGACTCAAAAAATATTGACACTCATATTGTCAATAACCCTCAAACTCTTGAAAAGGAATTAAATAATATGAGAAAGCAATATCCTCCTATCTCTATTATACTTCCTTTTGGAAAACAATACGTTTATTATAAAAATTCAATTTTTTTAAACCAATTAGAGTATTTTCCAATTGTTATATTCCTAGTGATTGGACTGTTTATTTGGTTCTCTTATTGGTATTTTTCAACTTTAAAAAAAACAGAGCAAAGCCTTTTATGGGCTGGTATGGCTAAAGAAACAGCACATCAAATCGGAACCCCACTATCCTCCATAATTGGATGGCTGGAAATTTTAAAATTAGAAAATATTGATAAAAAGCCTATTCAGAATATTGAAAGAGATGTAAATCGTTTGCAGGATATAACTGAAAGGTTTTCTAAAATAGGTTCAATTCCTTCTTTAGAAAATGAAAATGTGGTGGAAATTTCTAAACATGCCTTCTATTATCTTAAAAATAGAGTTTCTAAAAAAATAATCTTTGAGTTTTCTGCTCCTGAGTATCCTATATTTATAAAATTAAACAAACATTTATTTAACTGGGTTATAGAAAATATTATCAAAAATGCTGTTGATGCTATGAAGGGTGAAGGAACGATACAATTAAAGATTATTGATCATAAAAAAAATATTTATATAGATATATCCGATGAAGGATCAGGAATTACTAAAAATAATATCCCAAAAATATTTAAGCCGGGGTTTAGTACGAAAAAAAGAGGTTGGGGCTTAGGACTTTCCTTGGTGCGAAGAATCATTGAAGACTATCATTTTGGGAGGATCTTTGTCTTGAATTCTGAAATTAATAAGGGTACTACTTTTAGAATTATACTTAAAAAGGAACTTTAAAAGTTTAAGTAAATTTGTCCATACTAATTCTCTATTTTATGTATTTTTGAAAATTATGATTTTAAAAGGTGAACATTTAGTTAAGAGCTATGGTAACAAAAGAGTAGTTAAAGACGTTTCCTTGAATGTAAAAAGAGGAGAGATCGTTGGATTACTGGGACCTAACGGAGCTGGTAAAACCACTACCTTTTACATGATTGTTGGTTTAATTAAACCAACCCAGGGCAATATTCTAATTGATTCCTTAGATATTACTCATGATGCCATGTATAAACGAGCTCAAAAAGGGATTGGATACTTAGCTCAAGAAGCTTCAATCTTTCGTAAATTAACGGTTGAAGATAATATTTTAGGGGTTCTACAAATGACTAAACTCTCTAAAAAAGAACAAAAAATTAAAACTGATTCTTTAATTGAAGAATTTAGTTTAGAACATGTAAGAAAAAATCGTGGGGATTTACTTTCCGGTGGAGAAAGACGCCGTTGTGAAATTGCCCGATGTTTAGCTACTGATCCTAAATTTATTTTGCTTGATGAACCTTTTGCTGGTGTTGATCCTATAGCGGTTGAAGATATACAAAAAATTGTTCGATCATTGGTAAATAAAAATATTGGTATTTTAATAACAGATCACAACGTTCAACAAACCTTAGCAATCACGAATCGTACTTACATAATGTTCGAAGGAAATATATTGAAAGAAGGTTACCCAGAAGATTTAGCAAGTGATCCTATGGTTAGACAAGTATATTTAGGTGAAAATTTCCGATACGAAAAATACTAACCTTTTTAAGGGTTACTTTTCAAATTTGTCTAATTCTCCTTGCTATCATCGATTTCATTAATCATTCTATGATATTTAAAATTATGTTTCTTTCAAAATTGTTTGGTGTATTCTCTTCATAATAAAACTTCCCAATAAAGCCAAGAGTCCTCCTAAAAAAGTTTCGTAAATACGAGCAAAGGGAAGGGAATAGTTCGGATCTTTCCAAAATTCCGAAGATTCCAATAAAATAAGTATAAATACTGTTAATCCGAAGGTTTTTAAAAAATATTTAAAATTTAGAAAGGTGGGTAAAAAAAATACACATAATAAAATTACTAAAAAATGAAAGATTCTATATTTACTATCGATATTCATAATTATTAATACGACGATAGAACCCGCCAAATTCCCTAGAAACCTTTTAATGGTGTTCGTAAGTATCCCTTGATCTTTGGGTTTTAATAGTACCACAAAAGTCATTACTGCCCAATAAGAACGTTCCAATTTTAATTGTTCCGGCAAATAAAGAGTTAAAAATAAAAAACTACTAAAGATCAAAGAATTCACAAAATTTTGAAATGGATGGGTAAATAATGTTTGAGTAAACTCGCTTGATTGAAAATTTATAAATTCCAATTTTCGTCTATTAACAATAGCAATCATTGTTAAAGTAATGATGGATCCTAATAGATAAGCAATTGCTGCATGGTAGCTTAAATCTTTTAAGGTAGTCCCTAAAGAAGAATATATTATAAAGTATGGAATGGCTCGATCCGAAATTGGATCATGATTATAGGCTATATAATAGTAATTGGATAGTAAAAATAAAAAAATATAGAATTCTATGGATAGTTTAAAAAGGATACCTAAGTAACAACCGAATAATATCATTGACAACCAAAAAAAAGTATAGATATATTTCCCTGACTTAGGCTTGGCTGAATATATAATATAAGTAAACATTACAGATATAATTCCTAATGCTATACTAGAGAGCCCTAAAAATAAAAAACTTATAATAGTAATAGCTCCTGTACTGGTAAAAAAAACGAAATTATCTGTCGATATGTTTTTTATTTTCATGTATACTATAATTTTTTATATGTGAAATTGAATCTAAGAAACATAACAACCTCTTAATTTTCATGCCATTATTAAAATTATTCCATATCAAACAATATTTGACATATATATGAATTACTAATTTTGCTTTGTATAAATTCTTAATAATTGATAAACTAATAAAAATTAAAAGTTTTCTATTATAAGATTTAATTATGAAAAATGAGATGTTCCGAATCTTCTCTTGAAAAATTTTAAATCACTAAATACTATACGATATCTTCTTATTTTCCAGTCATATAAAATTAAAACAACCAAGCGTAAGCTAATAAAAATTTTGTTTAATATTGAGTAATTTTTAAAAATTTAATTTTAAAATCATTGTTTACAATAAATAAGTGTAAATCAGCTCAATTATAATTATAAAATATAATAAAACTTATGTCTTCATTTTTAGCCAAGTTATAACTAGACGGCGGCATCTACCATATTTTAGAATGCGAATATGAATTTGAAAAACGCACCGATGCTCATTTAAAACCTACCGGGGAGACCGAAGGTGGTAAAATTCTGATAATCTTGGAAAGCACTGGGAAAACTAATTTTATTGAGTGGGCTATTGCTCCTAACAAAGAGAAAAGTGGTGAAATTATTTTTTACAGGCGGGACGCTATGAGCCGTTTGCTTACTCTAAAGTTTGAAAGGGCTTATTGCATTCATTTCAAGGAAAAGTTTACTTCTAATGGTGGGGAACCTATGGTTACTACTTTAACTTTGGTTGCGAGAAAGTTAAAATTCAGCAATCTTTCTTTTGTTAACAACTGGTCGTTGGAATAATATATAATATAATCTTTATCTTAAACTTTCTTAAAACTATTTTTTATGCCTGATGAATCTTTTCCTAATTCTTCTTATTCTCCGTTAAACTCTTCTGATTCTTCTGAGATTATTTACCAAAGTAGTGGTCTGGGGCAATCTTTTATTCCTTATGCTCGTGTGTCTGTTCAAGGGAAAGATATTTCCAAAAAGGACCATATCAAGGTAAAAATTACGCAAAAAATGCTTACTTACAATCGGTATGATTTGTTGTGTCCTTCGGAGGTTTTTGCTGATAAAAATGTTTATCCTTTGCAAAATTCTAAATATTTATTGGGGGCTAGGGTTTTGATTGAATTGATTCAATTTGGTAAGGCGGCTTCTAGTTTTGAAGCTATGGTGACGGGGGTTGAATATGTTAATGAAAATCAATATCCTTTTATTCGCTTGATTTGTTCTGCTCCTAGTATTTTGTTGGATCAGGGGGCTAGAAGCAGAAGTTTTACTAATCTTTCTTTAAAACAAATTGTTGAGAGGGTTGCGTCGGGGTATAATGATCAGCGTTTAAATTTTTTAATTGCTCCTTTTTCTGAGGAGGTGCTTCCTTATACTTGCCAAATCAATGAGAGCGATTTTGATTTTTTAAAGCGTTTAGCTGTCCGTTTCGGGGAGTTTTTCTATCACAATGGGCAATCTCTTATTTTTGGTATTCAGGGCCAGCGTAAATCGGTTTTGTTGGAGGGGAAGGATTTCTATAAATACAATTTAAGGATGAATAGTTCTTACCAGCATTTTTCTTGTCGTGGGTACGATTTAAATCAGGATCTGGTTCATGAGTTTGATTCGCAGAGATTTTCTTCTCGTAATATTGTTAATTTGTTTCAATTTCGTTCTATTGATAGTTCTGAAAGTATTTTTACTCATAAGCATACAGAGTTTTTTACTTCGGATTTATTGGTGAATGGTAAATTTTCTATGGAGAAGGTGGTGGAGAGAAAAAAGCTGAGTAAGGAAAATTTGGCTTCGATTGAAACTCAGACGGATAGTCCTTTTCTTAGATTGGGGGATATTATGTCTATGCAGGCTTGGGATCAGGAAAAGCAGAAGGCTTTGCCGATTGAGAGTTATCGGATTCTGGAAATTGTTCATGTTTATAGTGCGGAGTGTTACTACAATCTTCCTATAGGGATGCCGAGGGAGCATCCGATTGCTCCGTATTTTGATGAAAAGGCTTTTCCTAGGGCGGATAGTCAGTATGGGGTGGTTGTGGACAATAATGATCCTTGGGCTTTAAATCGGGTGAAGGTGCGTTTGGTGTGGCAGCGGGATTCGCAGGAAACTACTCCTTGGATTTCTATGCTTCAAGCGCATTCGGGGGATGGCCAAGGGGCTCATGTTCTTCCTGAGGTGGGGCATTCGGTGTTGGTGGATTTTTTAAGTGGTAATGCGGAGGCGCCTGTGGTGGTAGGTACGGTGTTTAATGGGAACCAAAAGAGTGGCTTTCATACGCCTAATAATGATTTAAAATCTTTCCAAACTCGTAGTGGTACCAAAAGAGTGGCTAATGATGCGGAGGGTAGCATTTTAGAGGAAGATTCTGCTGGTAGCTTTTTGAAGCTTGAGGGGGATGGTAATGTTACTCTTCATGTGGTGAAGAATCTGAATATTAGGGTCGGTGAGAATTTATCGGTTTCGGTGGGTAAGGATATGGTTTCTCGGATAGATGGGAATAAATCGGAATCGGTCATTGGTGATTCGGTTTACTCTGCTCAGAATGTTACTGCTACGGTGTCGGAGAATTATAGGGGCTCTGTGGGAAAGGTGTTTTATCAGTCTTCTGGAAGTTTAGAGGTTCAGACTTTGAACGGGGAGCTAAAGTTGTCCGCGGCTACTTTGGCTATTGTCAAAGGGCTGGAGGATGTAAAGGTTAGTAAGGGATAATTCACTTTTATAGCAGGTATAAATAAAGAGGGAATTATATAAAGTAAACCAAACTCCTACTTTTTAAACATATTTCCTAAATTGGAAATATGTTTTTATTGCAAAAGTAATTATATCAAATTCACCTATTCAGTTATGGAAATATCCTCCAAGGATTATTTATGCTTTACATGCAATAGTCCTATCCAAATCATAATATACATCACTATAATATTCCATTAAATTTACCTCTCCAGTTCTTGGTAATAGATTTTCTTCCTCTTTGTGTTAATAGTGTTGATGAGCCTCTATGGGTATAAGAATAATTAGCTCCTCCAAAGGATTTAATTATTTCATGGCCTATCTCATGGGCAACAATAAGTTTAAAATCTGCTTCTTTATTAGAAATTTTGCAGACAGATATGTTATTATTGAAAAACTTATATTGAGAGATACTTACATTTTATTATGTAATATTTATACTTAGGGGGTTAATTTGTTTAGAAAAATAGAATCAGAGTGGTATGTTGTATTATAATTTGGATATTCTGATAATTGAAAAGATTTGAACATCTAAAGTTTTGTTTCTATATATCCATTTTTTTTTAAAAAGAAAAACAAAATTTATGGGAGGAATAGTTGCTCTTATATTCCCCTTCAAAATTCTGGATTCTTCTTTTAGTATAATATTCCCTTTTTTATTAGATTTTATAGGGTATTCTTTCAAATAAGCTAGAATAGAATCTTTTTGGGTGGTGGTATATAAGGCTACATTCTCTAACGGTAACTTAGTAGTAGAATCGTATACATTAAATATAATTCTAGGTTGTAAAATTTCTTTATTAGAATAACAACTGAATAAAAATAAAATGTTAAATAATACAAATATTTTTTTCATTTTTATAAAATTAAAATTGTAGTTTGGTTAACCATGATTTTAATTTAACTTCAGTATTTGCATTACAAAAACCATTTATTAAAACCAATGGTTCTAGGTCCGCAATTGTATCAATTAGATCATCACAAATAGGGATGCTTACACCGGAAAGATTACAAAAAATTTTAAGATTATAATACGTTTAATTATTTTTTCCTAAGAGTAATGGTATCATACCTTACTTTTAAGTTAGAACTAGCTCCTCCATAAATATTTTTATAATGGATAATTGTATCTGAAAACTTACTTTTAGTTAATAAAAGGGTATAAAATACAGGAGGTGCTTCTCCACCTAGTCTAATCATTTCTTTGTAGGTCTTTCTTTTAATTAAAAAATACCCTAAACTGTCTGTATGAATACAAGATGATTCATCTATACAAACTTTTACATCTTTAATAGGTGTATTCTTTACATCATATACATATCCTTCTATCTGGGGTACACTTGTTCTAGTGACACAAGAACAAAGTAAAATAACGTATAATAAAGGGATAATTTTTTTCATAATTATTGATTCATTTTTAATTTAGAATTCCATAATATTCCTAACACATCTTTTTCACATGCAATAGTCCTATCCAAATCATAATATACATCACTATAATATTCCATTAAATTAACTTCACCAGTTCTTGGTAATAGATTTTCTTTTACTCTTTGTGTTAATAATGTTGATGAGCCTCTATGGGTATAAGAATAATTAGCTCCTCCAAAGGATTTAATTATTTCATGGCCTATCTCATGGGCAGAAGTAAGTTTAAAATCTGCTTCTTCATTATAACTTTGAGAGTTATAGACAACTCTTTCAGAAGCCAATTGTCCAAAAAATGAAATAACCCCTGTAACACTTCCTGGGTTGCTTGAGCGTTTCCAGTCAGAGGTATGGTTGTAGATAAGATTAACATCATCCATTGAATTTTTTTCTGTATTCACAGATTTTATTTCTATCAAATATTCTAAATTATTTATAGTTACAAAATCTGTAGATGGTACTATTTTTTTTCTATCTTTTTTTCTACTCCAATACCTATTCATCCCTTCCAAAACAAAAGATTCTAAATCAGCAAAACTATATTTTCGATTTCCCTTACCAATTTCTCCTCCATCCTTTAGGTTTATACGTAAAGTAGCCTCAATTTTTTTGGTTTGATTATTAATCTTTACATCTACCCATTTTACTTGTTTGTATTTAGCCTCTATTTTCTTTTGAACGATTACTTGTTTATTAGATATTTCTATAGATAATTCTTCATTAACAAACCAAGTACTATCATATATTTTATCTTTAGAAAAACCATTCCACTCCATTTGTATTTTTCCATTTTTAGGCAAAACCTCTTCTATTTTCTTAGTGAATAGAATTTCTTCTCCTTTTTTTATATAAAAAACCAAGTCATTCACTTCTGCCTTTTTATTTTCTATTTCAAAGATAATGGTGCCATTTTCTGTCTTTCCTTTAAAATTAGGAATTCCTAAGGGAACAAAATCTTTACTTAAAATTTTTATCTTTAAATCATATTCCAAGTTAGGAACCGGAGCATTTTCAGTCTTTATTACTTCCGGTTCGCTTATTTGTCCGCTATCCGTTATTTTTATATCTGTTCCTCCATACAAGCAGGGAATCGTACTTTGTTGCAATAGGGGGGCTTTTTCCTGCACCTTTAAAAGACCGGTATTTTTCCAGCTTCCGTTTTGCATTACCGAAGCACAGGGAGAAGCGCTGTTGGGGCTTTTTGTGCAATTTCCATTAAAAATAAGGCTGGTTGCTGTTGTTTCCACCTCCGTAGCCGTTCTTTTTTCTTGGGTGCTAGGCGTATCGAAATTTACTTTTAGGATCCCTTTCGGTTGGGTGCATAAACGGCATTCTAGGGTAGCCCCGTCAATCACCAATTTTAACCTCTCCTGCCCTTTTACTTGTTCCTTTCTTTCTTCTCTTATCGGTTCCAGCTTTTTTGCGTTTGCATTTTCTAACTGATCTATCTTACTTCTGTTTCTTTGAAACGGAGTCGCTATCTTCCCTATTTCAGGAGTGGTTGCCCATTCTCTTTCTTCCTGTTCTCGTTTCTCTATTTTCTTTAAGTTTTTAGAAAAACTATACTTATTGTTCCCAAATTTATTTAGCCAACCCATAGCACAGAGTATTGAATTTGTTTATTTTCATTCTTAAGGCTTACCCAACCTTCGGTTAATCTATTTTTATCTTTTATAAAAATTCCTTCGTATTTAAAATTTCCAAGTTTTAGGTCTAAAGGAGGCTCCGAATGTATTTCCCCCTTAAAAATAAATGAATCTTTTTCATTGGCCTTCCGGTAGGGTTTTTCCCAATTTTCTACCATGGCTACTTCTTCAATGAAATCATGATGGTTTTGGATTCTTGAATGACTAGGAGTCTTTAAGTAATCTTTTTGCAACATTTCATTAAAGTATAAGCCAAACATTTTATATTCCGTTAGAAATTGGATAAAAGCATCTTCTCGGTTTAGAAGACTTTCCAATTGTTTACAATAATTTACCACCACCGCTCCTCGGTTTAATACCAATAATTCTTTCTCGGTTTCTTTCCATCTTTTAAAAATCTCCGGTAAATTATTAACTTTTACCATCTTCCCTGTTTTTTTATCTATGCTTAGTCTTATATCATCAAAAACATACCCTATCTGTTCAACCAGGTTAAAACTAGGAGTGCTTGCGTGGGATTGAAAATCTATAGAATAGGACAAAACCTGGTAACGATCGGTTTCTTCTTCCCCCGTTAAAAAAATTTCTACCTCTCGGATCCATTTTTTTTCTGCCGTACCATATTCCATGTCTTCAACTATGGTTTAAAACCGGTAAATATTGGAAGTATTTATGCCCATCTTCGCTTTAATAAATCGTTCTTTCTCTACTGGTTACCGGGTCCATCCCAATCCAATCTCGGGTAGCTGACCAATGTAAATATTGGTGCCTTAAGATGCGAAGGGTTTTTTGTTCATTACTTAATACCCAAGGATTGGCTTTTCTTATAGCTCCTTCGGTAGGTTTTCCATTTAAAACATCATCAATTTTCTTTTTCTTATGTTCCAAACCGGCTCTTTCGTTGTATCCGTCTATTCTGGTATTGTCAGACCTTTGTCTTGTACTTTCCAGCTCCATTTCTCTCATTTTTTGTTCTAATGTTTTCTGGGGTTGCTTTGCTTGTTGCTCTATTCTTTTTTTCAATAAATCATCCAGATATTTTTTATTGGCTTCTTCTAGTTTTTTCTTTATTAGTTTCTCGTGCTCGGCTTTGAGTTCTTCATCGGTTATAAATTCCCATTTTTTCGTGTTGGTATGGGATACTACATAGTTACGCAAGATTTGTTTTGCCCTTACCAAATGGGAATGATTCGCTATGGAATAAACTTGAGTAATGTCTCTTATAAAAATTTTTTCTTTTTGCTTGTCTTTAGCTAGAATATTCCCGTAATACTGATTCATAAAATGCAGAGGAATATAACTGTACTCCTTCTTTAAAGTACGGGTACCGATGAGTTTATAGTAATTAATATAATTATGCGTGGTCGCTCCACCAGGAATTAAATGCTTAGAATATTTTAAAATTTCCCCCAACAATTTATGTTCTCTTTGCAAAAGTAGTTCTTTGTCATTCCACCAATAATGATCTATTAATTTTTATCTAAACGTTATTAACTCTTCCTCGGAGATATTGTTGGAAGTTTCTACCTCATTAATAATCTCTACCCCGCTGTCGTAGCTTCCACCAATATCGCTATGCACTCCGGGAAAGGCTTTTTCTATGGCTCCATGGATGGATAGCCGGGTAAGAGAAAAATTTTCTCTGTGTTCATCCATGGCTGTAAAGTGCACCGCTTTTTTTATAGGCCCCAGGTTGTTGAGTTGCAATTCTTCTACATCATTAAAAATATTTACAGCCAACCGCTTCATGCCGGTATACATGACTGGTGCATCCCCATCTCCCGCTTCTTCGTAGGAAGAAACGGTATCGTATACGCCTAGAAAACGAATGGTAAGGGTTAAATTCTCCAACTCTTCTTTACTAAATGCACCACTTTCTAAGAGCTTATAACCGAAATGACCGCGGGCAGGCAGGAGGTTATTTTCCAATAAACTTTCATCGATCAGCTCCCCGTCGGAATCTTTAAAGTCGGTGATAACACGGGCATAGTTATTGCTTTGTTCTATTACTTGTTGTTGTTTTTGGGCGGGGTAAGCCGGTTTTACGTTTACCTCATATAAAAAATTACGGGCCGCCGCTGCTCCCCGACTAAAGCCTAACACATCTAAGGTTAGGTTTCTTATATCTTGCTTTCTATTATTTTTTTTAATTTCTTTTATTCTATTTACTAACTCCTCGCAGCCTTTGCGTACTTTGTCACGGATGCCGGTTTTTCCGGAACCCAGCATAAAGCCGGAAGTACTGTCATGCTCTCTATCCTCGGTACCGATGCCCTCTATATATATGGCATATTTTTGCAAACAACACATGGATTGGCGGGCGATATTGGAAAAATCATTGACATAACTGTTGTTGGGCGAATTCCCAAAAATTTTATCTGAAATATCTACGGAATTTTCTTTGTACAAGGCTTGTTCCTCCGGGGTAGCTGTTCCATCCAGAACCTTGGCGCGCAATTTGGAATTTTCCCGATTGTTCAGGGTGCCATCAAAAAACATTCCGAAGCTTAGGTCCAAATATTCCATCGATTCGGAATCTTCCACGGTTTGATTGTATACAAATGTCTTACCCATAAGTTAATATACTTTTAGTTTATCTGTTTTTACAGGAATTTCTTTCTCCCCATCCGTCAGCATAAAAGTAATATAGGTATTGGGCATATTGACCCGTATTTTTAATTGGGCATGGGTTAGTAGATTTTTTTCGTAAAATTCTTTAAAAGCTTGAAAAATAGATGCTTCGTTAAAAAATATTTCTCCTGCATAAAGTTTTCCTTCTTTACTTTTCCATTCCATAGAAATTCTTCTAGGAATAGTTTTTTTTTCAAAATTCATTAAAGGTATTTCCTCTCTCTTTATATCTTCTATTTCTCCATTAAAGTAATTAATTATAATATCTCCCATCTTTCCTTCATTTGGGATTTCAAAAACCGGCACCCAGTTGTATCGTATGCGGTAAGTATCCCAGAGTCCGTAAGGAATGGGTTTACCCTTATGGGCTTCTTGGACTTCTTTGGGTACAATGGGTTCACTCTCCATGGTTTCCTTGCGGAATTTAGGATCAAAAATTAGCTGGTCGTGTTCGTCCAGGTGATCTATCTCTGCCTGGGGAATTACCGTTTTTTCTCCTTGGTACCTGCCAACTTCGGTTTGTCTCCCTATACCTGCGAGCCAAACTACCACCACTCCTCCGGGTGCCATGCCTACCACTATGGTGTTATAATATTCATCACTAAAAGTATCATCTATATTTTTAAGCTGGTAAGAGGTTCTAAAGAGTTGGGTCATTTTTTCTTTGTCTAGCTTGGCGTTTACTTTGTAAAAGCAGTCTTCGGCGTAAGAAACCCAGGTTACTGCCAGGCTGTCCGGCAGGGCTTTGACCCCGCTACTCATACTTCGCCCGGTAGCTCCCCAGCCTCTTTTTCCTGTATGGGGTCCTAAGTATAGGCTGGTATAGCCTTCGTTTTTATTGTAAAGTCCTCCTTTGTACACTTCAATGGGATAGCCCGGGGGGCAGGATAGGGTTTCCTGCCAATCAAATCTTGGTTCCATAGGTTTTTGGGGGTTTTGGCAAGACAGAGTAAGAATACTTAAGAGCCAAAACAGTAAATTTATTTTATAGTTCATTGTTTTTCTAATCTTAGCAAGGTAAGAATTGTTTTTTATTTCTTTTGCTATTTTTTGGTGTTTTTATGATACCGCTTGATTGTATACCAAAGTCTTTCCCATGATTTAAAATACTTGTAGTTTATCTGTTTTTATAGGGATTTCTTTCTCCCCATCCGTCAGCACAAAAGTTATATAGGTATTGGGGATATTGACCCGTATTTTTAATTGAGTATGGGCTTGGGGATTTTTTTCGTATATTTCTTTAAAAGCTTGGAAAATTGATTCTTCATTCATCACTATCTTCGCACCGTAAAGTTGTCCTTCTTTATTTCTCCAACCCATAGAGATATCTCGTGGCAAAGGTTTTTCTCCAAAATCTTGGAGAGGAAGTCTTATATATATATTAGATTAATAATAAGTTATATTTAGACCGCATTTGAAGGATAAAATCAAAAATATCTTAGAAATAGTTATAATTTTTTTTAATAAAAATAAAAATCGTTATCTAAATATTGTCTAAAAAATAATAGTCCGCATATCAACATGCAGACTATCAACTACTTAATATTCGATAGAGTGGAGCTGGAGGGATTCGAACCCTCGTCCAAACAAGCAATACATAAGCTTTCTACATGCTTAGTGAATTATTGATTTTCGTTTGTAAGCTGAGAATTCACACCCCAATTACAACTTAGTATCTTAATTTTTAAATGAGATCCGATACCTACCTCATTCTATCTCTACCTTCCTGTGCCTCTAAATCAAACGCCGTAGAGAAAGGCTTTTGAGAGACATTTAGCTTCCCTGCCTAGCAGAGAAAAATGCTTGGACTTACTGTAATTCAGTCGGATTAAGCAGCTAAAGCGTATTCTTCGTTGCCAGTTAAAGGTTTGTAACACTATTTTTACGAGATATTGTTACGTGGCTCGGCATGCTTACCTACCCATTGATCTTGCTGTCGAAACCAGTCAGCCCCAATTAAAACTTTGCAAAAATAAGATTTTTCTACCTATTTGTCTTAATTTAAAAAACAATTTTTAAAATTTTTAAGTCTCTTAACTTCAATTTCTTTAATTATTTATACAAGTTAAGATATTTAGCTTTATAAAACTATTAAATTTTTAATCAAACATTATTGAAAAACATATTGCAATTCCTATTTAAATTTTCTAATACGTATAATTATCTATAAATAAGAAATTGACTTTTTGTTAATATTTTTTATAATTTTAAATGGGATTGTATTTAGTGGGATAATATCTTTTTTATAATATTAAACCTTAAAGAATTTATTTACATTTGTAATAATATTTGATTACGAAGCTTAAAGTATGAATAATAAGATTATAGCCATTGATTTTGATGGCACTATCGTAGAAGATAACTATCCTGAAATTGGTAGGCCCCTGCTTTTTGCTTTTGAAACTATGCAAAAATTACAATCCAAAGGCTATAGATTAATACTATGGACCTATCGTAGTGGTAAAGCATTGGAAGAAGCTATTGAATTTTGCAGAAAAAATGGGATTGAATTTTATTCTGTTAATTCAAGTTATGAAGGAGAAGTTTTCGAAGAATCTCAAAGTAGAAAAATAAATGCTGATTATTTTATCGACGATCGTAATTTAGGTGGTTTCCCTGGTTGGGGGGAGGTTTATCAAATTATAAAAGAGAAGATAGAATTTGGTATAGAAGGAAGACAAATCATCCCTTATTCTAAAAAAAAGCATAGAAGAAAGAAAAGTTTTTTATCAAAATTATTTGGATCATGATACAACTAAAAACGAAAGAAGAAATAAAATTAATGTATGAAAGTGCCCAAATAGTTTCAAAAACTTTGGGGATTTTAGCAAAAGAAATTTCCCCGGGAGTATCTTTAATTCATTTAGATAAAATAGCGGAAGAATTTATTAGAGATCAAGGTGCAGAACCGGGTTTTTTAGGTTTGTATGATTTCCCTAATACTTTGTGCATGTCTCCGAACGATCAGGTTGTTCATGGAATTCCGAATAACTATATCCTTAAAGACGGGGATATTATCTCCATTGATTGTGGCGCATTAAAAAATGGTTATTATGGAGATCAGGCCTATACCTTTGCCGTGGGTGAAGTTGATTCTAGTATACAAAAAATGATGGATATTACCAAGCAAAGTCTTTACGCTGGTATAAAAAAATGTAAAAAAGGGAATTGTATTGGAGATATAAGTTTTGCCATTCAACTAATTTGTGAAAATGCCGGCTACGGTGTTGTTAGAGAATTGGTTGGACATGGTTTGGGTAAATCCATGCACGAAGATCCACAAGTACCTAATTATGGAAGAAAAGGTAGTGGAGCTAGAATAGATGAAGGTTTGGTGGTAGCTATTGAACCTATGATTAATTTAGGCACTCACAAAGTAAAATTTCATAAGGATGGATGGACGGTAACCACTCAAGATCATAAACCTTCTTGTCATTTTGAACATGATGTTGCTGTGGTGGATGGAATGCCTAAGCTTCTCACCACTTACAAATTCATTTACGATGCCTTGGGAATTTCTTCTAACGAAGAGGAAGAATTTATTTTTAATCCTTAATCCATTCTTCCAATATTAAGAATGAATAAAAAAATTTTTAAATATTTTTTAAACTTATTTCCTAGACCTATTCTGATTAAATTTAGCTATGCCATTGCTCCGATAATTTCAATCTATTATAAAGGAAATAAGTATACGGATCCTATTGATGGGAAGTCTTATCGTAAATTTCTTCCATACGGCTATGGAAATGTTAGAAACAATGTCTTAGCACCTGGAACATTGTCTTTAGAAAGACACCGTCTTATGTGGCTGTATTTACAAAGGGATACCAATTTTTTTTCTTCTAAATTAAAAGTTTTAAGTATTGCTCCCGAACAATGCTTTTTAAAAAGATTTAAAAGTCTTACGAATATAGATTATATTACTGCGGATTTATACTCTCCCATAGTTGATGTTAAAGCTGACATATTAAATCTTCCTTTTAAAGATAATGAATTCGATGTGATTTTTTGTAATCATGTATTGGAACATATTGAAGATGATGCCAAAGCTATTTCTGAACTTTATAGAACCATGAAACCTGGAGGATGGGGCATTTTTCAAGTCCCTATGAGATCTAATGAAAAATATACTTATGAAGACTTTACCATAACTAAAAAAGAAGATAGAAAATTACATTTTGGGCAGTATGACCACGTCCGATGGTATGGTTTGGATTATTTTAAACGATTAGAGAAAGGTGGTTTTCAAGTTGAACAAGTAAAGTACTACGAAATTCTATCTTTAGAGGAAATTAATAAATATGCATTGTCTCGGAATGAAATTTTACCCGTAGTTAGAAAACCTAAATTAGTTTTATAAAATTTCAATAATCATATATTATTATTGAAATCTATAAATAAGTTTTATTTTATTAGTACGAATTATTTATACAATTTCACATAACATCCTTTAAATTGTTTTATTTTATAAATTACAAATATTATATGTCTTTAGAAAAAAAAACAGAAAAACTTAAATTAGATGCTTTAAATAGAAAATCTATTGAAGAATTCAAAACAAGTGAAAAAATTCCTGTAGTTGTATTACTGGATAATATTCGCTCCATGAATAATGTAGGTTCAGTGTTCCGAACTTCTGATGCTTTTTCTATTAAGAAGATATTTTTGTGTGGTATAACTCCTTGTCCACCTCACAGAGAAATACAGAAAACTGCTCTTGGGGCAACTGAAAGTGTTGATTGGGAATTTTATGAAGATATATTACAACTAATTAAAAATTTAAAGAAGGAGGGTTATTTACTTGTTGGTATAGAACAAGTAAAAGATAGTATTCTATTACAAGATTTTACTATTAACTATAAAAATAAGTATGCTTTGATTCTTGGCAATGAAGTCGATGGAATTACAGATTCAATTCTGGATGAAATTGATCTGTTCGTTGAAATTCCTCAATCCGGAACTAAACATTCATTAAATGTTAGCGTTTGTTCGGGTATAATTTTATGGGAATGGTACAAGAACTTCATTTAATCAAATTTTCGCTAATTCATAGTGCTTATATAGCTCTTTAATTAAAATTTTTCTTGTAATTTTTAAAAATTTTAATTTTATATAAGTAATCACTATTTCATAAAATAGTTTCTCCAAATAATAATCTTATGTAATCATAGCATTCAATCATTTTTTAAAAAATTTTATTATTATTTGTATTTATAAACAAAAAGTGAGATTTATTTTATAAATCTCACTTTTTAATAGGGTGACCAATGGGTCTCGAACCCACGACCTTCGGAACCACAATCCGACGCTCTAACCAACTGAGCTATGGTCACCATTTAGGATTGCAAATATATAAATAGATTTCTTATTATCAAATAAAATTATCAAAATCTTTTAATCCTATCCAGCTTGCACTGGTAAAACCCTCCCCAGCATCACACCCCACTAGCCTACCCAAATTTTCAGCTCTGTAAATAATACTTTTTTTAAAATTTAATGAGGTTATAGGTGTATCTAATTCTTTTGATTCTGGATCATAAAATTGGGTTTTATATGCTAAACATGCTTGGACTTTTATATCTAAAAACCCAGAAATATCAATAACAAAATCTGGTTTTAGTTCCTTCCACTGGATATAGTTGAACGTATGCTTAGGTCTCCACCTCTCTTGAAAATTTCCATCCAATATCGTTTCAATTTTAGCCAGTCCCGATAAAAAAATTGAATCATTTACCAGCTTAGCAGCCTTTCCATGGTCTGGATGTCTATCTTCTATAGCATTAGCAAGTATAATGTTGGGGCGATATTTTCTAATAATCTTTATAATCTCAAGTTGATGAAATTCATCGTTCGTAAAGAAACCATCTTTAAATTTAAGATTATCTCTATAAAATACACCTAAAATACGACTGGCTAAATCAGCTTCAGATTTTCTTGTTTGATAAGTTCCTCTAGTACCTAATTCTCCTTGAGTTAAATCTAGAATACCTACTTTATAGTTTTGAGAAATCATTTTTGCTAATGTTCCTCCACAACCTAGTTCTACATCATCAGGATGGGCTCCTATAGCCAAAATATCTAATTTCATTCAAATATGTTTAAATTATCTATAAAATAGATTTAACTTTATTCATCAATCTTTCTACTCTAATCTTAATTTCAGGATTATCAGATATTTGCCAAGCACTTATACTAAAAGAATTGCCCTTAGTTCTAATCATAAGTCCAAAATCAGAGTTATTTGATGTCCATATACCTGGTGAAGAGGGTTCGCCAAATTCATTCTTTACCATATTCTCAATTAGAAGTATTTTATCATTTGTTGACTGTATTTCTTGTCTATACTTATAACGATCTTGAGCAAAGGTTATCATTGAAAGTAAAGCGAAAAATATGATAAACAGTTTTTTTTTCATAAATACATTTTTTGTTAGTTACATACAAATTTCAAAAAATATGGAAAAATTTTGTACCTTTATTTTAAGGTCAATAGTTATGCCATAAAAAACCCATTGTTAATTTTATAACAATGGGTATAAATTTTATTTTAATTGAATAAAGCTATTTTTTATAACTTTTATATTTGTTAAAAAACTTATCAACTCTACCAGCTGTATCAACCAATTTAACTTTTCCTGTGTAAAAAGGATGAGAAGTACTTGAAATCTCCATTTTTATTAAAGGATATTCCACACCTTCATATTCAATTGTATCTTTTGTATCTGCAGCAGATCTACAAAGGAACATTTCTTCATTACTCATATCTTTAAATACAACTAATCTATAATTATCTGGGTGAATTTCTTTTTTCATCTTTACTACGAATTTGGAATGCGAAATTATACTTTTTTTTATATATATACAAATACTATTTTAAATTTTATTTTAAACGTGCGATAATTTTCTCACCTCCATTCGGAATTTTATCGCCAACCTTAACTAAAATATCTGTTCCTAATGGTAAAAACACGTCTAATCTTGAGCCAAATTTTATAAATCCATAATCATTACCTGCAACAGCAGTATCTCCTATTTTAGGGTATAAAACTATTCTTCTAGCCATAGCCCCAGCTATTTGCCTAAATAAAATTTGCTGATTACATTCATTTTGCACCACAACTGTTGTTCTTTCATTTAACTCAGATGATTTTTCATGCCATGCTACTAAAAATTTACCTGGATGATATTTGGTATAAATAACCTCACCACTTACCGGATATCTACACACATGAACATTTAAGGGCGACATAAATATGGATATCTGAATACATGAGGTTTTTAAAAACTCTTTCTCATAAACTTCTTTTACAACGACAACTTTACCATCAACAGGTGCTACAATTTCATTGTTATTAGCTTTAATAAATCTTTTGGGATTTCTAAAAAACCATAGAATAAAAGCCAAGAGTGCAAGTGTCAGTATAAAAATAATTACACTCCAGTATTTAAATAAATAGATTGAAACTAAATTTATTATTAGAAATAGGATAACGCTTATTGTTATTATTTCTGTCCCTGCTTTATGAAACCTCATATTTTAGATAATATTAAATAATAGGTAAATACTACTGGAACACAAATAATGTAGCTATCTAATCGATCTAGAAGCCCTCCATGTCCTGGCATTAATTTGCCTGAATCTTTTACCTTAAATACTCTTTTTAACTTTGATTCTGCTAAATCTCCAATGGGTGCAAATATAGATATTAATAAACTAATCACTATCCAATTTCCTTTTAATATTTTTAAATTGTATTCAATTAATATTCCCGCAACAAGTGTAAAAAATATGCCCCCTAACAATCCTTCAATTGATTTATTGGGAGATATTTTAGGAGATAACTTTCTCTTTCCAAATTTACTTCCTATTATATATGCAAAACTATCACTAACCCAAATTAGTAAAAAAATATAGAATACCTCAGAAGTGTAGTCTCTATAGCTGTTTGGTAATGCTAGTGATAAACCAAAAGGAACCCCTAAATAGGCTAAGACAAAAATTAATTTGGATGAATCTGAATATAGTTCATTGGAATACTTAAAAATAGTAACAATAGATAAAAAAAACAACAAGAGAGTTAACAAATAACGTATATACAATGACGATATGTAAAAACTATGGTTGAAATAATGGATGGATGAATAATAATATAATATGAATACAACTGCTATTGTCAATAATTTATAGATAAATGTTGAATACTTTAATAGTTTTATACATTCTACTAAACAACAAAGTAAAAACAGAGAGTTCAATATATAAAATAATAAACCTGCATTTATCTTAATATTAAAATATGTATATGAAAAATCCGAAAATATATTATTTGAACAAATAAAAATTAGGAATATATATATTAATCCTGAAAAAGTACGCGTTAACATTTAATTTAAGCTATATATGATTCTTCAACTAATAACAGATATAATTTTCGTGTGGTTGATAAACCACTAAATCCTTGAACTTGATTCCCATGTATTGTTGTAATGTTTGAGGGCAATTTTTGTTTTTTAGAAACTCTAATCTTTTCCAATCCTTCACTGGAAGAACTAATTATTTGATCTGGACTTGCCCACACTATAATTTTATTAGGAAGATCTGATTTTTTTAGATGTGAAATTTGATCTGATGATACCATTACTGAACCATCTAAAGTTACTAAATATTCACAATTTATAAATGCTATGTCTTGCTTTCCATTACATATTGGGGTATTATTACAATCCAACACATTTAACATTGATATAAGTTTAGGATTCAGACATAATACTTCACTTATATCTTCAACGATTAATATATTTTTCAATGTTTGTAGTGCTTCACTTTCATCATCGTTATAAAAGAACATTCCTCCAGCACTTTTAAATTTTTCAACAAATATTACAGATTGATCTTCTTCTTGATTAACAATATTCCAGTCTAAAATTTCATCTTTTTTTTTCTTTCCAAATATTTTATCTAAAAAACCCATCAATCCTGCAATATTAAATCTAAAAACTTAGTTTTCTAAATTTATAAAATAAATTTATTAACCTTAACTATTAAATCTTTTACTAATATTTATAGGAAAGGTTAACGATATATTTATATATGATAATCTGAAGAATTATTATTTTCTTTAGTTGTATTATCATCTTCTATTTCTTGAGAAAAGGTTTCCTCTTCAAATTTTCTTTTACCAAAGATTTCTTCTAGATCATCTTTAAAAATTACTTCTTTTTCAAGCAATTTATTAGCCAATTCAGTTAGCTTATCCTTATTCTCAAGAAGTATTTCTTTGGCTCTTTCGTATTGATTTTCAATAATTCTTGAAATTTCTTTATCAATAATCTCGGAAGTTACTTCAGAATAAGGTTTAGTAAATCCATATTCATTCCCTGAACTGTCATAATAAGAAATATTGCCTATTTTTTCACTTAATCCATAAATAGTTACCATAGCGTTGGCTTGTTTAGTAACTTTTTCCAAATCCGACAATGCTCCGGTAGAAATGTCACCAAATATTACTTCCTCTGCTGCTCTACCTCCTAATGTAGCACATATTTCATCAAACATTTGCTCTGTAGTTGTCAATTGTCTTTCCTCCGGAAGATACCATGCAGCTCCTAGTGAACGACCTCTAGGCACAATAGTTACTTTTAATAAGGGCGCAGCGTGTTCAACCATCCAGCTAATTGTAGCATGACCGGCTTCATGGAAGGCTACTCTTTTTTTCTCATGCGGTTTTATAACTTTATTTTTCTTTTCCAATCCTCCAATAATTCTATCTACTGAATCTAAAAAATCTTGTTTACCTACGCTTTCTTTACCTTTTCTAGCTGCTATTAATGCTGCTTCATTACATACATTTGCTATATCTGCACCACTAAACCCAGGAGTTTGTTTAGCTAAAAATTCTATATCTAGATTTTCATCTAGCTTTAGTGGTTTAAGATGAACTTGAAATATTTCTCTTCTCTCGTTCAAGTCTGGCAAATCTACATATATAGATCTATCAAAACGCCCCGGTCTTAATAAAGCTTTATCTAGAATATCCGCTCTATTTGTTGCCGCTAAAACAATCACACTTGTGTGGGTTCCAAAACCATCCATTTCAGTCAATAACTGATTTAATGTATTCTCCCTTTCATCATTAGAGCCGGTAATATTATTTTTCCCACGTGCTCTACCTATAGCATCTATCTCATCAATAAAAATTATGGCTGGGGATTTATCTTTGGCTTGTTTAAACAAATCTCTAACTCTAGAAGCTCCAACGCCTACAAACATTTCCACAAAGTCTGAACCTGATAATGAGAAAAAAGGAACATTGGCTTCACCTGCTACAGCTTTCGCCAATAAAGTTTTACCTGTTCCTGGAGGACCTACTAATAGCGCTCCTCTAGGTATTTTACCTCCTAATTTGGTGTATTTTTCAGGTGTTTTAAGAAAATCTACGATTTCTTCCACCTCTTCTTTTGCTCCTTCTAATCCTGCTACATCTTTAAAAGTTACTTTTGTATTATCATTCTCATCAAAAAGTTTGGCTTTGGATTTTCCTATACTGAAAATTTGACCACCCGCTCCGGCGCCACCGCCCGCCATTCTCCTAAATAAGAAAAACCAAATTAATCCAAAGAATAATATTGGTATCAATAATTGTAATAAAATTCCGCTCCAAGGGCTAGAGTTTTCAAATTCAATTTTAGTTTTAAGACCTAATTTATCTACATCTTCATTGAATTGTTTTTCAAACAATTGTTTATCTCCTGCTACAAATGTAAATTGTGGACTGTCTGAGATTTGACCAAAGGGATTTAAACTTTGACTTTCCTTTCCTACAACTTCTGGATTTTTTTTAGCTTCATCGGTTAAATAAACTTTTACTTCTGATGTGGCATTTAGAAAAACCACACGACTTACAAACCCTTTTTCTAAATAGTTGAAAAATTTTGCTTGATCAATTTTTGTGTTTCTCCCAGAAAATAAAAATTCTTGCGAAAGCAATAAAACTGCAAAAACTATTAAAATCCCATAAAACCAATTAAATGTAAATGGCTTTTTATTTTTATTATTTTTTTTATTTTTATTTGTCTCCAAAATATTAACTAATTTTTAACTGTGCTTAAATAATTATAAAATGCTAATTTTCAACTGATATTTTCTTAACTTCCACATCTCCCCATAAACTTTCTAAATCATAATATTCTCTAAATTCAGGCTGAAATATATGGACTGCAATAGATACATAATCCATCAACACCCACTGTAAATTATCTTTTCCCTCAACATGCCATGGTTTTTCTTTTAAACTTGTCCTAACATTTCTTTCAATTGAATCTGAAATGGCAGAAACCTGAGTATTGGAAGATCCCGTACATACAATAAAATAATCTGAGATTCTGTTTTCTAATTGTGTAAGATTTAAAATAGTTATATCGTATCCTTTAACATCTTCAATCCCTTGAACTATTGCATTTAGCAACACTTCTTTGTCAACTTCTGTATTAATCATGCATTAATCTCTAATCTAAATATTATAATTTTTGAATTTTAGCAAAAATAGTCATTTATAATATTTAATTGTCTTTATTTTTAATAATTTTAACTTTATAATTTATATTTCAAATGTTATGCCACTAGAATATTTATTACATACAAGCTCTACAAATGTGTTTTTAAAAGATAATTTGGATAATTATAAAGTAAACTTTTCTGGAGTGTACACTTTTAATCAAACTAAAGGCAAAGGAGTTAATGGGAGTTCTTGGCAGTGTGAAGCCAACAAAAATATAGCCCTGTCATTTTGTCTAAATCATAAAACAATGTCCAATCCCATAGATCTAAGTTTATGGGTTGCAGTAGTTATGAGAGATTGGGTTATGGATATACTTGAAAACAATGATGTTTATATAAAATGGCCCAATGATATTGTTGTCAATGAAAAAAAAATTTGTGGAATTCTAATTGAAAAACATAAAGAATATTATATTATTGGAATTGGTCTTAATGTTAAGCAAACAAATTTTAATAATCTTTATACCGCTACTTCACTTTTTAAAGAAAACAATTTAAAGGATTACAACTTACATCAACTTGTTGATCAGCTAATTAATAGTTTTAAAACTAACTTATCATTATTAAAAGCCCCAGATGTGCTTCTTAATACTTATAATGAATATTTATTTGGCAAGAATATAGGAAGGGAATTTATTATTAACGAAAAAGTAATTAAGGGTATTATTAAAGAGGTAGATCGAGATGGACTATTAAATATTCAATTCAATAATACCATTGAAAGATTTAGAATGAAAGAAATTTCTTTTATTTTGTGACTTAATGATTTTTCAACAAGTTATTATTTAAATAATTATAAATGAGATTTTTTAACTAATTTTACCTACCAACGATTAGAAATTAATATTTGTGGAAGACTTTTTTGATAATGATTTAGTTAATGAATTTGAGAATTTATTAGAGAATAATAAGTCAATTTATTTTGACTCTGATGAATTTAACGAAATTATCACTTTCTATTTAGATATTTATGATTTTGAATATGCAAATAAAGCATTGTTGATTGCATTAAATTTATACCCTGAAAGCCTTGATTTAAAAATTAAGCAGCTGGAGTATTACGTAGGCGTAGAAGACCTTGAAACAGCTTCCACTTTTATTGAATCATTAAAAGACTATTGTTTTAACAATAATGATTATTTAATAGCTTCTGCTAGATATTGGTCTTTAAAGAAACTACATCATAAGTCAATTGAACTTTATTTAACAGCTTTAGAAAACCATGAAGAAGAAAATTACATTTACAATTGTATAGGAAATGAATATCTGGAATTGAATAAACCTAAGGAAGCTTTAGAAGCATATAAAAGCGCATTAAAATTCAATTTAAAAGATGATTATGCATTATTGTCCTGCATTCATTGCTATGAAGTTAGTTTCGAATATAATAATTGCATAACATTTTTAAATGATTATATAGATAATAATCCTTACAGTGAAGAAGCATGGTTTCAGCTAGGTTTGCAGTATTTAAATATTAATAATTATAAACAGGGTTTAATTTCTTTTGATTATGTAATCATAATAAATCCTAAAAGTATTGCCGGTTATTCTCAAAAGGCTTTTTGTTACGAAAAGCTTGAACTTTGGGATAAAGCAATTGAAACTTATGAAGAATCCTTAGCTTTTGATGATACTGCTGCTTTTACATTCTTAAAGATTGGCTTAGCTTATAATAAGTTAAAAAAACATGACCTTGCCATGAAAGCTTTTTATAAGTCTACTAAAGAAGATCCACAATTTGACAAAGCTTGGTTTGAAATTTCTGATCTTTTTGATCTAATGAATGACCAAGAAGAAGCACTTGTATTTATAAAAAAAGCTTTGGAAATTGAGACTAAGGAAGTAAGTTATTGGAAAAAATATGCGTACTTAAATGTACAGTTAGGAAATTACCAAGAAGCCTCTGATGCCTTTGAAATTATTATAGATCTAGAACCAGACACTTTTCATAATTGGTTGGCATACTCAGAATTATTAATCAATATGAAAGAATATTCTAAAGCGATTATAATTTTGAAAAATAGCTTAAAAACATTAAATCGAGCAGAAATTTATTATCAACTTGGAAATTGCTATTTTTTAATAAATGACATAGAAAAAGGTAATAATTGTTTAAAAATGGCACTAAAATTGAATCCTTATATTAATATTGAAATGAAAGAAAAGTATTCCATACTTTTAAAAAATAATAAATAATTACTGAAGACTAATATTTATTAGTATTATATGAATATTGTAGCTCACCAATTTTTATCTTTTAATATACCCGATATTCAAATAGGTAATATTTTGGGTGAGGTTGTTCGTGGTAAAGATTACCAAAATTACCCACAATCTATAGCTACCGGAATTCTTTTACATAGACATATAGATTCTTTTACAGATAGCCATCCTATTGTAAAAGAAACTACAAGTATTTTTCATAAATCTTATGGTAAATTTGCACCCATAATTACAGATGTAATTTATGACTATTTTTTAATTAAAAATTGGCATCTGTTTTACAAAGAACCTTTTTATGATTTTAAAAATTCTTGTTACAACCTTGTCAATAGTTTAGAAATACTTGTTCCTAAAAACTTAGAAGTATTCTTGATCTCTTTGATTAATGATGACTGGTTTGATAAGTATAAATCCCTAGAAGGTATTGAATGGACTTTACATAATTTAACTAAAAGGTCAAAATTCAAACATCTTATTCAAGATATGGGATATTCTATAAAAGAAATTTATCTCCAAGAAAAGAACATTGAAAATCAATTTTTATTATTTTTCCCTGAATTAGAAGAGTATTGTAAAGAGTTTATTATTAGATTGATGCCTAATTATGAAAACTTAGTTAAGGAATATAGTGCTAAAAGATGATGAATAGTTACATTGTATTTTTTGATGGGATCTGTAACCTTTGTAATTCTTGGGTGAAATTCATAATTAAATATGATAAAAAAAATAGGTTTAAGTTCGCTTCACTTCAATCAGAAATTGGACAAAATTTTTTAAATGAGAGGAATTTATCTTCACATTCTTTTGACTCTATTATATTATATCAACCCAATTCTGCCTACTTTTTAAAAAGTGATGCTGTTTTACAAATTTTTAAATTGTTAGGTTTTCCTTTTAGTATTCTAAGTATATTTTACATTTTCCCTTCTTTTATAAGAGATAAATTGTACTCATTGATTGCAAAAAATCGATATAAATTTTTTGGTAAAAGTGAAAGTTGCATGATGCCGAATCCTGAATGGAAAGATAAATTTTTGACTAACTAATCTTCAGAAAAATCTATTATTAGTTTTCTATACTTTTGAAGTAGCTTGGATTTGGAAAGCATTCCTAGATATTTTTTATTTTTAACCACTGGCAAATACCAAACATCATAAGTATCAAATAAGTTAAATATTGCTTCGTTATCTCCTTTTAAAGAATTTATAACTGCTGAGGAAGGGGTTACTATATCTTTCACTTCCAAACCTTCGTATTTTTCCTTATCCAACAATAGCCCCATGATTTCATCCAATTGAATAACTCCTAAATAATCTCCATTATCATCTTCTACTATAAATAAATTCCGATTTGATTTTGGGATTATTTCTTTAATAAAATCTACCAATTTCATGGTTGATTTAACAACTATAAAATCCCTTTCAATCAGATTATTTATATTCATTCTTAAAATAGCTTCTTTATCTTTATTATGAGTAATCATTTGATTCTCTTTTTTTAGATGATAGGTATAAACAGAATACTTATCAAATCTATATTTGACTAAATATGCTGTTGTAGCGGTAATTATAAGTGGAAAAAGTAAACTATAACCTCCCGTAATTTCTGCTATTAAAAATATAGAAGTAATTGGAGCATGCATAATACCAGCCATAACTCCAGCCATTCCAACCAGAGTAAAATTATGCTCTGATAATTTAATCAAGCTTAACTTAGTAATAATTTTTTCGAAAATATACCCTAAAACACCTCCGGTAAATAGTGCAGGTCCAAAAACACCACCAATTCCCCCTGAAGCTGTTGTAAAACTACTAGCTATAACTTTGATAAATAAAATTGATAATAGAAATAGTATTAAAAATAAATTATTATCCTTCCATGAATTAAATAACGAGTTTTCAATGATTACATTAGGTTTATCACTCATTAAATGCTGTATGCCAATATAACCTTCTCCAAAAAGTGGTGGAAAAATAAATATTAGTATACCTACACTTAAACCACCTATTATTGCCTTAAGATATATATTCTTTTTTTGCGCAAACCTTTTTTCAATATATCTACTAAATTTAATAAAGTATACGGCATAGAATCCACATATAATACCTAATAATATATAAAATGGTATTTTAGATTTATCAAAAGGTTCAAAAACTGCAAAATAAAAGGAAATATCATCACCTAAAAAAAAGTAGGAAACTAAGGCTCCTGTAGTGGCTGAAATTAGTATGGGGATTATAGACCACATACTTAAATCAATCATTATAACTTCTAGAGAAAAAATTATAGCAGCTATTGGTGCTTTAAAAATTCCTGCAACAGCCGCTGAACATCCGCATGCAATAAATAAGGTTCTTAATTTAATGGGTAAATTAAACTTATCCGCAACATTTGCTCCTATAGCAGCTCCAGTATAAACAATAGGTGCTTCAAGACCAGAGGAGCCTCCAAAGCCGACGGTAAGACTACTGGATACTATTGAACTGTAAGTATTTTTGATATTTATTCTACTTTTATTTTTAGATATAGCTGCTAAAACTTTTTCAACACCATGACTAATGTTTTCTTTTACAAAAAACTTTATATACATAACCGTTAAAAGTATACCAATGGCAGGTAGAAAAATTATCCAATAATTAGAATAAGAAATACCATTTCTATGATAGATTAATTCTTCTGTAAAGCTTACTAGATTTTTTAAAATTACTGCACTTATTCCTCCAGTTAATCCTATAATAATGCTAATAATATATACAAATGCTTGGGGATTAGTAAGTAAAAATTTTCTTGCTAATAAATTAGCTTCTACTCTTATTCTTTTAAAAAGGAATATGATTATGAATAATTTATGTTTTTTTTTTCTTCTCATTTAATTACAACAAACCTTTAAAACCTTTATTCATTACTAATAATATCTTCTCCCAAAATATTTTTATATACTACATATACCATTACCAATGTAAATGGAACTGATAATGCATAAAGTAACATAAAACCAAACAACTGCCCAATAATAGTACTTAATACGAAGGAAATCAAAGAAATCATAAGCATTTTACCATAATTAATTTTAGCAATTTGTATGCTATATTTTAATGCCTTACTTAATGAAATATTATTTATGGCAATAAAGGCTCCTGCCAAATATAAAAAAGGCGAAAAAATTAACATTGGAAGATAAAAAAATACAATGCTAATTGCTATTGCTATATAATATATGACACCTAAAATAACCAAATTAAGAAATCTTTGTCCTTCAAAATTTCGAATCAAATCTTTAAATGTAGCTAAACCTACCGTATCTTTTTTATAAGCACAATAAACAACTCCGGCTGAAAGTGGAAAAATTATAATTTTTGAAAAAATTAAAATTATAAATCTTTGCATAACGCAAAAATTACTTAAATAAGAAAAAAGTAAATTTCTTGCACCCATTAATGCCTCTTGACTTTTAACAACATCTCCTTTCACAAATGTGTTAAGTAATACCATATAGGATTGATATATTGTACTGTCCAAATCTGCTAGATCAAAATAACTGGTAAAAAATTGATATACTAGCACTAATACACTGGATGTAAATAGAACAGAGAATATACCAAGAAAAAGTGTCTTAGTAAATAGAGAGAATGTTTGTGATAATATTTCTTTTATAGGTAGTTGATATTTATTTTTCTTTAAGTATTGAATTTTTTTTTCTATTTGATCTACTATCATATACTAATAATTTTTTTTCTATTTTTTTTAAATATAAAAAATGACCAGAAAAACTGATCATTCCTATCAATTTATCTTATCCCTTTTTACTTTGCTCTGTTGCAGTAAATCCTCCAATTGATAACCATTGCAGAGGGATAGGTTTGACGTATTTTCTTTAAATCTGCTTGTGCAGATTCTTTTTTAAAATAATCTCCGGCTAAAAGTCTCCAATCTGGTCTCAAATAAGTCTTTTCAACTCTTAAATATGGGAATTTGGATCTAAAATCTGAAATCATTGAATTAATATCTTGTTCACTTTTAGCTTCTCCTACTTTAATCATATAGCCTGGGATGTCCCTTCTGGAACCACATATATTCTTAGGATTTTCTTTATTGACAGTTCTAGCACTATTTGTATTTGAAGAACTAGTTTTAGTATTTACAACTTTAGAATTATCAATCTCACTAATATCACTCCTTGAAGTACTAACTTTAGCTGGAATATTGGATTTGGGAACTTTTCTACACAATTGATCTTCATTAATCAAATCAATTATCTCTTTATTAGCTTCAATCGTTAGAGATCCTCCTGTAGCCGAATCAACCTTAATGATTTTTTCTTGCCCATTATAATAATGGATACTTAATAGTAATAAAATAAAAAATAAAAAATTTTTCATTAACTTTAGTTGTTTATATACAAAATTAGTCTTTTAATTTAATTCACAAATATTTCCATTTAAATATCACTCATTAAAATATGATAATTGTACTTAAACATTTAGATATTTTTTTGGATTTAAAATTTAAAAGATAGTGAATGTTAATTTCATAAATAAATTATTATCAAAATTCCCTTCATTATATGCACCTATTCTATAATAAAATCCTAACCCAAAATAATAGATGATTCTATTAAATTCAACGCCAATTTCTTGGTAGTATTTATTGGGGGTATTAAAACTTCCTTTAAATCGATGTAAAACTGTATGATCTAAATTCCCAACTAATCCTTTGTATAGAAAGGAAATATTTATTTTTTTTAAATTAAATAAATTTATATTACTAATATTGTGCGTTAAATAGAAAGCCGTATATCTATCTGCGAAAAAATTTTCAGGAATCATTGTTTCGAAAGTATGATAACCGAAAGAAGAAAATCTTTTCCAAATGTTACTTCCTTTCTTCGCATCACCAAAACTTCCAAACATATTCCATAAAGGCGTATCTCCGAATACTAAACCAGATTCTATGAATAAATTACTTCTTCCCCATGAATTGTTAATAGACATATCTAAAGATAAATTTAATTTATCATATTCTAAAGTAGATCCCAATAAATTCCAAGCTCTTAAATAATTTAAATATACATATACAGGTTTATCTTTTATAGTGATTTTCCCTTTCGGGGTTAGCATATATTCTGCAAATGGAGAATACTTTATCTTTAGTTCTGTAGTAAATTGATCAAACCAACGAGATTTATTAAAATTTTTAAACGAATACTCATACTCCGATTTTTGTTCTTCGTAACCCAAGATTAAATTGGTCGTTATTTTCTTAAAAAAATCTTGTTGATAGGAAATTTTACCGCCTCTATATTTATAAAACACTGAATTTTGTATAAAATTCAGTTCCTGTTTTATATCCCTTAAACTTTCCGGGTATCTATTTATAGAGCGACTAAAGGGATTTACATCTGCAAAAATTTGTAAGTTTATTTTTCTTTCTACCTCCTTATTCAATAAAAATTCTGTACCTATACCTCCATTTAAATCTGTACTTTTTGTTCCATAACCTAAATACCCATACCATGAATAGTGGGGATTAAATTTAAAATTAGTCTTACCACCTAACTGAAATCTAAATCCCTCATAATCATTATAACTAGCAAGACTTAGCAAATTTAAATTTATCTTGCCTACCGGTAGTACTCCTCTATTTAAATTCTGAGATAAATTAATTTTTTTTTCTATGGGATATATATGAAACAAAGTAGAAAATTCATAGGTGTTTTTCTCTTTTTCAGTAAGTGGATAATTTCTATAGGTGGATAATTTGTTAAACGAATCTTTTGAATAATCCTCCATCAATTCATAGGTATAACCTTTAAATTCCTGCTTTGAAAAATTTTCTTTTTTTCTTAAGTTTTTCACTGAATTTTCAATTACAATCCAAGGCCCAACCATCTTTTTACTAACTTTTAATTCCCTTGGCAAAAAAGAAGCTAAATCAATAGCTCTAAGTTTAATTTGATTGGATTGTGACGCAGTATACCAAATATTTTCGTAAGGTTTCCATAAATTCTCAAAGGTACGAGTGTACATTTCATTGTATTCTACCCCCGTATATTTGGTTACTGCATAAGTGGCTGAATCTATATATAGTGTCCCCCTCTTACCATTTATAAATAATTTTTTTTTGGCGGTGAATGAAAAAATATAGTTTTTTTTATCTTCAACCCAAGTGCTATCAATTAATCTAAAATTATATTGAGAATATTCATGGCTTAAAATTGAAGGAAATTCTTCTTGAAAATCAGCTTGCTTAAAAAGTTCTAAAAAAGGCTCTTTAAATCCAGATACCGCATCAGCCAAAATTAGTTTCTTGTCTCCCGAATTTTTCTCATGTTTAAATTTCGTAACCCTTTCCCCGATCAGAATTAATTCTTCTCTTGTATTTTTATTTCGATCTATGGAATCAATATAAGCCGATAAGTAATCGTCAATAAAATACTTTTGATATAAATCGTATTCATAAGATTCTAAACTTGACACACTATTGACATTCCTATTTTCTCTTACTTTCTCAAGTATTTTACTTGCATAATTTCCATGAAGAATTGTTTCTGCATTTGAATTATATTTTTTTTTATTCTGTGCTCCCACTAGGGTTGAAATAAAAAATATGAAATAGATAAAAGTATTATTCATGCAGAAGATTTTGCAATGCTCAAACGAGTTATTTTCTAGATTTTAACCTAATTTTTAAATCGTAACAAATATAAAATTTTAGTTTTAATTTAATTTTAAGATATAAAACTTTTAGTAATTTTGGCTATTGATTTTATTAGTTTCTTTATGAATTATTTTATTCAAGCAGAAAATATTACCCGAGCTTACGAAGATAAAGTGGCACTTGATAATTTTAGTATACAAATTCCTAAGGGTTCTATTTATGGAATTTTAGGTCCTAATGGAGCGGGCAAGACCACATTTATAAGAATCTTAAACCAAATAACTAAACCAGACAGTGGTAAGCTATATTTCAATGGGGAACCTTTACAACCTAAACATATAGCAGAGATTGGTTATATGCCAGAGGAGCGAGGACTTTACAAAAATATGAAAATTGGAGAACAAGCCCTGTATCTGGCTCAGTTGAAAGGCATGAAAAAGTCGGAAGCGAAAAGTAAACTTGAATATTGGTTCGACAAATTAAACATTGAAAAATGGTGGAGTAAAAAATTAAGTGAACTTTCTAAAGGAATGGCTCAAAAAATACAATTTATTGTAACCGTTTTACACGATCCTAAATTACTAATTTTTGATGAACCTTTCAGTGGATTTGACCCTGTTAACGCTAATATTATAAGGAACGAAATTTTAGAACTAAAACAAAAAGGAACAACTATTTTATTCTCTTCTCACCGAATGGAATCAGTTGAGGAATTGTGTGACTATGCAGCTTTAATAAATAATTCTAAAAAAATATTAGACGGATCTTTAAAGGATATTAGAAATAGATTCAAAAAGAATAAATTTAATATTTCTCTTACTGAAACTTCAGAAAATGAAATAAAATCTCTCATTAATGAACAAGAAATAAACAATCTTACGTTTTCAGACGGGATTTATAATTTTTCAATTCAAATTCCTACCGATAAAAATTCGAATGCTATAATTAATGAATTATCAAAAAAGGGTACTATAATTTCCTTTTTCGAAGAAATACCAAGTATGAATGAAATATTTATTAATGCTGTAAATTCAAAATAACTATGAGAAATATTTTCTTAATCATGCGTAGGGAATTTCTTGTACAAGCAAGAAAAAAATCTTTCATTGTTATTACTGTTCTTGCTCCTATACTATTGCTTTTAGCAGGAAGTGCTATTTCATATATTTTTAAGTCTGATGATCCAATCTCTAATATTGCGATTATTGATGAAAACCAACTATTTAATAACAGCTTTAAAAATACTGATAAAGTTTTTTACGAATACCACACCTCAAATGATTTCAATGCGTTAAAAGACTCTCTAACTAAAACCAATCATTTAGATGCCATTCTTCAAATTTCAAAAGATCATAAAGATCCTCTTTTATTAAACATTGAAGATAAAATTAAATTATATTCAAACAAGACCTTAAATCAATCCTTACTACATACTTTAGAAAATAATATTAATAAAACCATTGAATACAACCGTAAGTTACAACTGGGCATTAGCCAATCAAACATTGATCTTATCAAATCTAACATATCTTTAACTAGCATTAATCTAATAAATGGGCATACCAATGCAAATACAACATTAAAAGAGATTATATCCTTATCTCTTATGTACATCATACTTATGTTTACAATTATTTATGGCACTAGGGTGATGAGAAGTATTATGGAAGAAAAAAATAATCGTGTGGTTGAAATTATTATTTCTTCGGTAAAACCTTTTCAATTGATGTTAGGTAAAATTCTAGGTACAACTTTAGTTGCTCTTACCCAATTTTCAATTTGGATTTTAATAACTCTAAGCATTATTTTTATTGGTAATTATTTACTAGGAGATAGTGTTATAGTTACACCTCAACAGAATATATTTCATGCGATTTTTAGTTTAGAAACTCAGCTACAAATAAAAGAAGCCTTAACTAATTTATTAGATTTGAATATTCCTTTAATCGTATTTATTTTTCTATTTTATTTTTTTGTGGGTTATCTATTCTATAGTTCTTTTTTTGCTGCAATTGGAGCAGCGGTTGATAATGACACAGAAACTCAACAATTCTTACCCATAGTAGTAATTCCATTACTTATTGGGGCTTACGGTTCCATAAGTATTATAAACAATCCAGATAGTCATGTAGCTTTTTGGCTTAGCATAGTGCCATTTACAGCCCCTATGGTTATGGTTACACGGTCTTTTTACGACATACCTACCGGTGATTTACTTCTATCTATGTTTTCAATGATTATTTCTGTATTTATAATGATTTCCATAGCAGGAAAAATATATAGGATTGGAATTTTGATTTATGGAAAAAAGGTTACGCTAAAAGAAATTATAAAATGGATCAAACAATCCTAATGAAGTGAAGAATTTTTTATTAAATAAATACCCTAAGATTCAATTAAAAGTAAAACTCTTAGTAAAATTCCTATTCATTTTTTATTGTATTTATTTAATTTACCTTTTATTCTTCGGATTTGGAAGACCACCCTTATTTAATGATACCAAAGCTGAATACAATCTAAGACCCTTCCATACTTTAAAATTCTTTTTAAATTTAGATAAAAATAAACATTGGGAATATTTTATGATTAATATAGCTGGAAATATTTTCATTTTTATTCCCTTGGGTTTTTGGCTATCTTCAAAAGTAAAAGAATTTTTATATTTTAGTATATTCTTTATAATTATCATATTCGTAATTGAACTTTTACAATATATAACCCAAACGGGTACTGCTGATATTGATGATATTCTACTAAATTATATAGGTGGAATTGTAGGATTTTTACTTTTAAATTTCTACAAAAAGCATATTTTTGAATTTAATTCTACAAAAAAATAAAATGACTATAAATAGTTTTGTAAAAACCCAAGGACTAGGAAATGAATATATAGTACTTGATGAGAATAATATAACTTTCCCTTTAACAGAAAAAGCAATTCAAACCATCTGTAATGTAAACTTCGGCATAGGATCTGACGGTATATTAGTTAAAACACATTCTGAAAAAGCGGATATCGGTCTTAAAATATTTAATCCTGATGGCTCAGAAGCTGAAAAAAGTGGAAACGGATTAAGAATCTTTTGTAAGTATGTTTATGACTACCAAATTATAAACAACCAACAATTTACGGTTGAAACAAAGGGTGGCATAGTGAATGCCACTATACAGGAAACCAATAATAATAGAGCTTCTATTGTTACGGTTGATATGGGGCAAGCTATCTTTGCCTCTCCTCTAATTCCTACCTTATTTGAGAGCCAAGAGGTACAGGATCAAATGATTCAAATTGAAGATAAAATCTTTAAAGTAAATTGTGTTTCTCTAGGAAACCCTCACTGTGTAATTCTTAAAGATCATTTAGAGATTGACGAGATAAAAAAATATGGTCCTTTAATTGAAAATTTTTCAAAATTTCCAAATCGAATTAATGTGCAATTTGCTAAAATAATAGATCGTGAAAATGTTGAAGTCTTAATATGGGAACGTGGTGCAGGATTTACCTTAGCTTCTGGCAGCTCCTCTTGTGCAGTAGCTAGTGTTTTAAGAAAAAAAGGGCTTATAGATCATTTAGTTACCATACATATGCTCGGAGGTTCATTAACCATAGATATTAGTGAGGAATTTAATATTCGGATGACTGGAGAAGTAAAGCAAATATGTGATGGAACTTTTCATGAAGAATTAATAAATAGTTTTGTCTGATTTTAGAATATATTTTTTTAAGCAAAAAATAAATTAATAATCAATAATTAAATATAAGAATTTTTTAAAAAAATATATAAAGAAATAATATTAGCATTAATATTTAATTTATTGTGAATTTTATCAATAAAAGGCATTTTTATTTACATTATTTTAACTAAAACATTATTTTGTTAAAATAATTTCAAAATATATGCGATCTATTTTACTAGCACTTTCTATAACTTTTTTAACTTATATACAAGGGTGGGGACAAATAGATATAAACACAGATGTTCCAAATGCAACGCTTGACATCGTAAATGGCAATGAAGCTGCCCCCCAGGAGTCATTGCTCCAAGAATATCATCGGAAGATTTGTATTCCATGGCACATAAATATACCAAGGAACAAAACGGTGCCATTGTATATATAATAACGCCATATTCTGGATCTGACGAAAGCTATAAATTGGTTGACTCTCCCGGCTATTATTACTACAATTTTTCAAAATCCATGTGGATTCCTTTCAGAGGTGATACAGAGCCATAGAATAATATAGAAACAGCTACCACAGCAACCTCAAATTCACAAAACATATATCAACTCGGCAGTGTTGCCGTAGGAAACTCATCTATAGACAAAAATGCTCAGCTAGACATTTCTTCATCCAGCAAAGGAGTATTGATTCCTAGATTTACCATTTCTGAAAGAAATGCAATAAAAGAGCCTTCCAATGGTTCATTAATTTTTAATAATACAACCAATTGCCTTAATTATTTTGTAACAGAAATAAATAGATGGCTAAGCTTATGTGGAGATCTTGGACCTGCGAATCTTACCTTATTAAGCTGTGATGCTCCTACTGGTCCACAGGGAAAATATAAGGCTGGAACAAATATAACTGGAAATACTACCAATACCTATACCATTGTGGTTAAAGTTGATGAACCAGGTTCATATTCCATTGTAGTCAATACTACCAATGGATATTCATTTAGTAACTCAGGAACATTTACTCAAACTGGTGAATTTACTATTGTTTGTGCTAGGCAAGGCACACCATTAACAGAAGGCGAAGATATACCAACAATTATGATTAATTGGGCACCTTCAATAATAAATTGTAAATTGCCTCCTATATCCGTAGATCCAGCAAGTGCAAAAGTTACAATTTCCGAATGTGAATCTCTTAAAGCTACAGGTAATTATTTTTCTGAAGAAACATTATCCTCCTCTACAAATTTTATAGATATACCAGTAACTGTAATTGGTGAAGGAGCTTTTATAATGGAGACTAATTCCGTTAATGGATTTGTTTTTTCTTCTAATTCTATAATTGTAAGTCCTGCTACAAAATCTATTAGATTATATGCTACAGGTGTACCCACCAACACTGGTAATTATACATTTAGCATAAATGGATATACGTGTACATTTAATATTCTCGTTACTACTAATTTAGGCACCTTTAAAAAACCTGCGGATAGATGCTCTAGTATACTTGAAAAAGATCCTAGCTCAGCGGATGGTTACTATTATATTAAGGGTGGAACAAACTCCTATAAAACTTATTGTGATATGACGGGAGGAGGATGGACCTTAGTTAAGTCTTATTCTGAAAAAGCCGTTTTAAATAGCGGTACCAAGTGGACAGCCAATGCTGGTTTTAATATTAATGACCCTACAAATGTAATCACAACTGAAACGGGTGTGGTAGATCTTACTGCTTTTAGACTACCATTGTCCGTAGTTCAATCCATATCTAGCGAGAATAAATATAAATTTCTAATTAAACAAGATATTAATGCTGCTCCTTCTAAGGATCTCTGGGCTGTAGATAACTACTTAATTACTAATATTATCTCGGGTGGAAATCCAACTACAGGAGATTATACTTCTCCTGGATTTACATCAGAAGGAAAACTTTTTAGTTATTCTTTAACAAAACCAACAGCAGGAAACAGAACTCATATTTACAATGGAAAAAGCTATACCAATACCAACGGCTTCTGGAATCAAGGCTTTTTTGCTGGATTTTATGGTGCTAATGGAGGCGCTAGCTCTTCAACTTCTGAATCATTAGCCTTTACAACTCCAGATGGAAGTGTAGATTACGTTTTTCCGTATTATATTAATGATTTGTGGACTTTGTACACTCCGGAGAATCAATTAAATCATCATATTGGCAAATGTAGAGTAGCTAATAATTCAACTTCTGCGGAGGGTCCCGATTATGGAGGCCTTGCAAACTGTTCTGGCAACCTTAACTACAGAACTCCACATACCTTCAATAATGGAGAGGGAAGAATTATTCAGTCTTACATAAAATAAATTATATCTCTATAAAAAAAGGGCTTTATTCAAATAAAGTCCTTTTTTTTTATTTTAATGCATTTTATTATAGAATTGAAAAATATACTATCACAGTATTCTATTATAAATTCATAAAAAAAATCTATATGTAAAATAAAATTATTGCTAGAACTTGAATTAATTATTGAAAAATATAATTTTATGATTAAACTCTAGATAAATATACCAAATAATCTTTTTTTTAAATATTTGATAATCATAATTAATTTAAAATTTTTACAATATTTTAAATTGTTCACAAAATAACTAATAAATATTTTTGTATAAAATATTTATTAGTTATTTTGATTAAATCATTCACTGTATTTAGTATTTTATATTTTATTATAAATAACAATAAATAATTATTTTATATTTTTATGGTATAAACTCAAAAGCATTAATTTATGAGACTAATTTATCCTTCAATTTGTATAGCACTGCTTTATTCATTTCAACTTCGGAGCCAAGTAGGCATAAATACAGATATGCCGAATGCGACATTTGAAGTAATGAAAGGAGAAGATCTAGTTCCACCTGGAGTGATCGCTCCAAGAATTTCTTCGGAAGAATTATCTACTTTGGGGTATTTATACACTGAAGCTCAAAGTGGAGCTATCGTATACATCACCACACCATTTCCTGGTACGGATGAAAAATTCAAATTGGTGAATGCTCCCGGATATTACTACTATAATTTCCCAAGATCCATTTGGATACCCTTTGGGGGAGATACACAGCCTTGGAATAATGTAGACCTTGCTACTACTGCTACTTCTAACACGCAAAATATATATCACCGTGGAAATGTTGTTATTGGAAACTCTGTTATTGATAAAAATGCTCAGTTGGAAATTGCATCTTCGAGTAAAGGAATTTTAATTCCTAGACTTACTAATTCTGAAAGGAATACCATAAATGATCCTGCCAATGGCTTAATTATTTTTAATACTACTACCAATTGTTTAAATTATTTTTCAACTGACGCAAACAAGTGGTTAAGTCTTTGTGGTGATTTTGGACCTGCAAATCTAAATCTTGTAAATTGTGATTCTCCAACAGGTCCAAAAGGCTCATTTAAAGCTGGAGTAAATACCACTGGTAATTCTGGTAATACCTATACAGTTGTAATAAATGTAAATGAACCTGGCTCTTATTCAATTGAAGTAAATACGGACAATGGATATTCTTTTAGGAAGACTGGTACCGCTACACATACAGGTGAATATACAATTGTGTGTGAAGCACAGGGTACTCCTATGAGGGAAGGAAGCGATATACCTACAATTACTATAAATGGTGTATCCTATACAACAAATTGCACATTACCTCCTATAACTGTTGAACCAGCCAGTGCAAAAGTTACAATTAATGATTGTAGCTCATTAACCCCTGTGGGAGATTATTATTCTAATGAATTATTATCATCATCAAAAAACTATATAGACATTCCAGTTACAGTGACCGGAGAAGGTTCCGTTATATTAAAAACTAATCTAGAAAATGGGTTTAGTTTTTCTTCAAATTCTGTCACCGTTAATCCATCTACGAATACGATTAGGCTATATGCTTCAAGAGCTCCTATAAATACAGGAATTACTTCTTTTACAATTGAAGGATACAGTTGCTCATTTAATGTAAATGTTACTTCTAATTTAGGTTCCTTTAAAAAACCCGCGGATAGATGTTCAAGTATATTAGCTAAGAACCCAAACGCAGCCGATGGTTTTTACTTTATTAAAGGCGGAACTGATTCTTATAAAACCTATTGTGATATGACTGGAGGAGGATGGACTTTGGTTAAATCTTATTCAGAAAAAGCCGCTTTAAACAGCGGTACCAAGTGGACTGCCAATGCCGGCTTTAACGTGAATGATCCAACCAATGTGATCACTACTGAAACTGGCGAAGTGGATCTTACTGCTTTTAGACTACCTTTATCAGTGGTTCAATCTATCGCTTCAGAAAATAAATACAAATTTTTAATTAAACAGGATATTAACGCTGCTCCTTCCAAAGATGCTTGGGCTGTGGATAATTATTCAATAAATACTGTTTTTTCCGGGGGTAATCCAACCACAGGAGACTATACATCCGTTGGCTATACTACAGAAGGAAAACTTTTTAGTTATTCTTTAACTAAACCAAGCACACAAAATAGAACACATATTTATAACGGTACTAGTTATAACAATGCTTATGGTTTTTGGAATCAAGTCTTTTATGCCGGTTATTACGGAGTTTGGGGAGGAGCCAGTAGATCAACCACTGAAACATTGACTTATACAACACCAGACGGTGGAACAGATGTGGTTTACCCATATTACATTAACGATTTATGGACGTTATACACCCCTGAAAATCAATTAAATCACCACATAGGAAAATGTAGGGTAGAGAACAATTCCAGTTCTGCAGAAGGCCCTGATTATGGGGGACTTTCAAGTTGTTCTGGTAACTTTAGTTATAGAACACCACATTCCTTCAATAACGGAGAAGGACGTATAATACAATCTTATATTAAATAAATGGTAACAATTAAAAAAGGTCTTAAAATTTATTGAGACCTTTTTTTTATAAATTTTTCTATTTCTTGTTTAAACTTGTCATAATTTCCCGAAGGAATTACAGTAACATTTTCAGCAGACTCTATACCACAAGCATCTGAAATAATGACGGGAATACCTTTTGCCATGGCTTGAAGAATAATTCGAGGAGAATGGTCTATATAAGCTGGATAAATGATTAATCCTATATCTTGGAAAATATCTTTAGAATCTGCATATTCAATATTTATATTATTCCAAAAAGATTTTGTTTCCATAGCACCTTTTTTAATCACTAATGGTAATTCTAATTCTTGTACAATTCTTCTTACTTCATACGCTCCTTTTCTTGCGAGAGAAGATCCAGGAAATAAAACTTTTAAACCTTTCTCTAAAGTTATATTTTTTTCAATATTTATAGACCAGTTAAGAAGTATACTTTTTTGAAAGAATAACTCTGAAATTTTTCTATGAGGAGTAACTATTTTTCTAGCTTTTTTCAGTCCTTTATCCTCGTTAATAATAATAGAATTTGGAGCTCTATACTCATTTAATGTATTAGTTTGCGGGTGTATATCATAAATTCCATCTAACTTTTTTTGTAAAATACCAATAGGATATCTATACATAAGAACATCAAAAGTCCTACCTCCCGTAAGATTATATTCAATAAAATAGGGTAATAAATTTTGAGAAATAACTAAATGAGTAGTTTCAATTGGTATTAACTTTTCAATTTTTTCAACCCCCCCCTATTCTTTTCAAATGATAATTTAAAAATATTTCCTTTTTTAAATTTATATTTTATGCATTGATAAATCTCTATTATGGAATAAGTAATTACTTCACCTTTATGAATAGTCCAAGATTTATTATCATTTTTTATTTTTTGTCTTTTAAAGAAAGGTAAAATTATAGTGGAATTATCCTCACTATAATTATTTATGTAATTCTCATACTCTGGTGAATATTCATCTACAACATAGGTTGTTTTTGAAATGTTTTTTATATTTATTTTTGGATTATTAAGTATACATACTTGATTACCGCAAGTATAACAATCATTAATGATAGAGGTTTTTAAATAATTGTTATCTTCTATATCTCTCCGTACATTGTTTACTTTATTATAACTCTTAATAGTAACAATTAGTTTTTCTGATGTCATTTCCACCTCAATTCTAAAGGATTGAGTCGATAAAAATCTTAAATCTATATAATTCCATTTTACTGTAGCATCTCTATCTACTTCTGCTAATGAGCCTTCAACCACTAAAGAATGTCTATGACGCTCCAAAATTTTAAAATTTGCTTTTATAGCGGCATCGTACAATGCATTTGAAAGCTGACATAATCCTCCACCAATGGTGGGTAACAAACATCCTTCTCTTATTTCTCTTCCTACTACAAAGCCTCTTGATTTAAGAGGTTTACCTATATACTTCCAAAAACTAAAAGTTTCTCCTGCTGGTATTTCTAATCCGTTAATTTTTCTTGAAGCTATTCTAAGATTATGAATTTTCCCCGCTGTAAGTATCCTATGCTCCTTCTTTTCATTATTCGTCCATAAATCACTTTTTGAAATAGAAACCACTGGTAAATTTTTGAATTGATTTCCTACAGGAAATTTCTTTATTCTATGGAATTTATTTTGAAAATTTCTTTTTAAACACCATAGATTGGTTTTAACATAAAATAGAAATGTCTTATACCAACTATGTTTTTGGGCTAATGCAACGGCATCATGATCTTTCATTTAAAACCTCATTGATGGACGCCAATATAATTTCGCAACCATTTTCAATTTCTTCTTTAGTGATTGTTAAAGGAGGAGAAATTCTCATATATTCATTTCTGTACAATTGCCAAAAAACAATTAAACCTTTTTCCATACATCTTTTAGCTACTTCTAAAGTAAATTCAGGCGATTCAAGTTGAACCGCTAACATTAATCCTCTTCCGTTTATGGATCGTATACACGTATGTTGTAATTTTTCTCTAAATAACTTTTCTTTTTCATGCACCTGATCCATTAAATCTGTCGTTAATAATTCGTGCATTACAGCACATGCAGCTGCAGCTGGGACAGGATTTCCTCCAAAAGTGGTAATGTGTCCCAATTTTGGATTATCTGCCAAACTTTCCATCATTTGCTTTGATGTTGTAAAGGCACCAATAGGTATACCTCCTGCCATACCTTTACCCATCACTAAAATATCTGGGACGATATCATACCACTGAAAGGCAAATAATTTTCCGGTTCTTCCGAATCCGGGTTGAATTTCATCTAAAGCCAGTAAAGCTCCTACCTCTTCGCATCTAGATTTAAGTTTTTTTAAATAATTATTTTTTGGAGTTAAAAAACCAGCAGCTCCTTGGATCGTTTCAACAAATACCCCTGCTGTTTTTGAGGTAATTTTATGTAAATCTTCTTCCTCATTAAATCTTATAAAATCAATTTGTGGCAATAAAGGCTCAAAAGGTACTTTATTTGTATCCCTTCCTGCTAAACTTAAAGAACCTTGTGAATTGCCGTGGTAGGCATCTATAAAGGATATTATTTGTTGTCTTCCTGTATAACGTTTCACTAGCTTCATAGAAGCCTCAATAGCTTCCGTTCCGGAATTTACCAAATAGGTAGTATGCAACGGATCCGGTAAATTTTCTGCCAGCATCTTACATATCTGTACTGGTTTTTCCATTGCATATTCACCATAGACCATCACGTGCAAATATTTATCTACCTGGTCTTTAATTGCCTTAATTACTTTAGGGTGAGAATGCCCCAAGGTATTGGCAGATACACCAGCTACGAAATCTAGGTATGCTTTTCCATCTTTACCATATATGTAATTCCCTTCTGCCCTATCAACCTCAAAGCCTGAAGCAAAAAAAGTGGTTTTAGCTTGATATTTAAAAAAATCTTTTTGCAAATCTTCCATTCGTTTATTCTATTATTATAATCATATAAAAATAAGGGATATAACTTTTACCTAGCTATTTTTGTATTTTTTTATTCTTCCGGTAAATATTGATAATTATAGATTATTTTATTTTGTACCATAAACATTTTTTTAGGTGCAATCCAATCATATTTACCTACTACATAAAAGTAACTACGATTATTTGAATCAGTTTCAATGATAACTGATAAATCATCTTTACCCTCAGGATGATCAATATCTATTATTTTCCCTGATTGATTAAAATTTATTTTTCTTAAAGTCAAATCTAAAGAGTCTGAAATTAGTATTGGTATATAATTCTTATTTTCTTTATGTAATAATTCATGGTATTTATTTTGTAAACTAAATATAAGATCCATTACATTGCTATTAACTTTGACGGATAAGTTCCTTCCAGCCTCCACCTTAAAATCTACCAAATCATTGTCATTATCTGGGATAGAAATGATTAAAGGATATTTTGAGTTATTTACAAATTGAACAGATGATTCTTTTTTTTGATTTAACTTATTTTCTAAAATTAAAAAATATTTAACATCCTTATGCATTACTATTTTACTATTTTTAACCACTTCAAGTGAATCCCAATGAATAGTGGATAGCTTATTTCTATTTTCAATAAATATTTCTTTTTCAAAGTTTACTTCCTCTTTAAAATTTTTAATACTATTCTTTTCTTTATCAGTAAAAACTCCTTTATTAATTACTGACAAAGATCTTATTATTATAAATAAAGCAAGTATAAATCTAATTATATCTCTCTTTCTTATATTTCTTATAGATATATTTTTTTTCTTATATATTTTATGATTCTCAGAAATTAATAGTTTTAAATCCTCATTAATATTTTGAATAAGTTTTAATTCTTTAATTATTTGATAGCATAATTTTTTATTTTCAAATTGTATTTCTACTGAAAAATTTATTAATTCAGTAACTAATTTATCTATTTGGTCGTTCAGTGATTCAGGTAGTTTATTTACAAAGTTTGAAAATGGTTCATTTAACCAATCATTGATCTGTGGTAACTTAGTTACATAAGTATTCTTATTAACATTCTTAAGTATATGAGTTTTGTCAATCAAAAAATTTTTAAGACTTTCAGTCGCTAAAAATTCATCTTCAAGTGTATCAATAAAAACAAAAAAATCTAGCCATTCGTTAACGAGTTTAAAATTTTTACTACTTAAACATTTTTTAAATACTTTATTTATTGAATATGCAAAATAGGGAGAAATAAAAGGTTTAAAATTACAATTTTGTTTATTACATAAGCTTATCCATTTCCCTAAAATGGGAAGATTTATTTCTTGCCTTTCTAAAAAATTTAGTAAACTTTTGTTTTCCCAAATTTGAAGATGAAAATTAAATCTTTGCAAAAAATCATCTCGCTCTATTTCTTTAAATATTTGGTCTTTTGAATAATCAAGATTTTCTAAGGTAATGTAGCCTTCCTTTGCAAAGGAGAATTCAAGACCAATAATTTTTTTTACTTTTTTTATATCTAAGGATTCTTTATAATCTATATTACAATATTCAAAAAGCCTTATAGGAGATTGATAGTTCATTAGCCAATACCTGTACCTTTAAATTTTTTGTTATCTTCTTGTTTATAGTAATCACTTTGTTTGGTGAGATATATTAAATCAATCATTAATCTTTTAAGTTCTTTATAATGGCTGTATTTAATAGCATCTTCCCCTGCTTTGATCAACTGTTGGGCTGCTTTGTAATTTTTATATTCTTCTGGTTGTAGTGATTGTAATGCATAAAAACGTCCGGTAATATAGGTATAGGTGTTCCACAATATTTCCCATTGTAGATCTTCTAATAATTCTATGTTTTTTTGTAAAAATGATGAATTTTTTGATTTTAAAATATCATTTTCTTTTTCAATTATCTTAGTATATCTTTGGCTAAGAATTTCTTTATTTTCATCGGCTGAACTTAATATTTCTTCAATGTATTCTTTAATTTCTATATACTTAAATTGTAAGTTGCTTAATCGTTCTTTTCCTCCTATTTTATCAACTTCCTGAGAAATTCTTGCCATAGTATCTGCCAGTATATAACGTTTATCTGTAGCATCATTTTCCTTAAGAGTCATTAATTGTTTTCCACTTATTTCTAATTTTTTAAGGAGATTTTCTAATTCTATAGCCCAAATTTCATTTTGGTTAAAATTGAAATCTTTTAGATTTTTTCTGAGCTCTTTTTCAAGGTCTTGGTATTGTTCTTTTAACCGTGATATACTTATGTGTTTTTCAGATATAGAAAAATTATTTGTAAATTCCTGCTGAGTCATTACTAAAAAGGTATTTACTTTTAACTCTCTATCGTCGGAAATTGAAATTTGAATTTCTATATCAGAACCTTTAATAAGGTCTGAAGTTAAGTCTTTTCCTGTGATTTCAATACAACCAATGGGAAGGTTTGAGATAGCTCTTGCAAACCGATCTCCTTCTAATAAATTTATAACTATACTATCTTCAGAACCCTTTACAACTGTCTTGGATACTTCTCTATATAAGGTTTTTTTTAAGGGTAGTATACTGTTTTTTTCAAAGATTACTTCTAATTTAGTTTTATAATTTTCTTGATCGTCAATTTCTATGCAAATATCTTTAGGTAAAGGTTGTCCCGATATGTGGAATTGTCCTTGATTAATGGAAAAGTCTTCCGTGAAAGAATTTATTTTCTCTCCATTAGAAGAGTAAATTTGCATTATAAAATGGTTGAGTGTATTGGTAAGAAGGGGTAAAAATTCTGTGAATTTAGATTTTAGAGTGATTAAGCCGGTATCAAACCCTCCATCCATTCGCAAGATTCGATAATTTAATCCTTGATAATCTCCTTCTACTTTTACCAATAGTACCTCTTCTTCCTCCTTACTCATTTGACTAAATCCTAAGTTTAGTTTAATGTTGGGTTTCTCCTCTTGGTGTTCACTAAAATTTTCTAAATTCTCTAAGAAATCATTACTTTCATGATTATTTATAACCATTTTAACTTTTTCTGTAGGTGTGTAAAACTTACTAGCAGCATAAAAACAGGCTCCAACTGCTACGGCTGTAGTAGGATCAATACTATTATTTACTGGTATTCCTGTTTTTATATTTAGCTGTTCTCTTACCCATGGAATAAAAGTACTTCCTCCTACCAAAATTATTTCATGAATATCTTGCGGTTGAAAGTTATTTCTGTTTATAATGGTTTGTAACATCTCCAAGGTTTCTTCGATTTTAGGAGATATTAATGAATTAAAATCATCGACTGAGATAGGAAATGTTAAATCATAAAATACACCATCAATTTCCATAGATAAATCTATTTCTGATTTTGCTTGTGTAGATAATTCCTTTTTAACTTCTTCTGCTAAATAGAGTAAATGATAATAAATTTTTTCGTACTTGCCGTGCTTAATCATTAATTGTTCAGCAAAATCAGTGATTCCTGTCTTTTCTACTATTTTTGGAACTATTAAATGTTCAATAATTAAGGCATCAAAATCTACACCTCCTAAAAAATTATTTCCCTCATGATCTTTAATCTTCATTTCACCATCTTTAATTTGAACCAAAGCTATATCAAAGGTTCCTCCTCCTAGATCATATACCAACCAATTCCCTTCTTTATCTTCCTTGGAATTATTAAAGTAGGCTAAACTAGCGGCTATAGGTTCTTGTAATAAAAATACTTCTTCAAACCCGGCTAATTTCCCTGCTTCTTTGGTTGCATTGGTTTGCATGGTATCGAAAGAAGCAGGAATGGTAATTACTACCGCCTCTGGGATCTCGTTAGTGTGTATAAAATTCTTTAATTCTCTTAGAAGAAATGCTGAAAGCTCAATGGGAGTTACATTTTCATCTAAATTTACTACGTAAAATCGATCATCAGTACCCATTCTTCTTTTAAAGCCACTAAAAACATTTACCGGATCTTTAACAATATATTCTCTTGCTTTATCGCCTACTAGTGTACGTTCTTTTCTAAAGGCAACGACTGAGGCTAATGTATCTTTATGTCCTATAGGGTTTTTATATAATACAACTTTACCTTCCTCGTATTTACCTATTAATGAATTGGTTGTACCTAAATCTATTCCAAAATTTACAGCTTTCATGATAATGACTTACTAATAATTAATTATTTATTTTCAACTAATACAATCCCTTTTTGAACTATAGTAATTCCTTGATTCTGTTGTTTATAAATAATTGGTTTGATTACCTGAGTAATCTTCATATTTGATGATTCTTTACCTACAAGGTTAGCTTCACAATCTGTACGAGTTTCCGAATATTTTTCTCCTAAGGGTACAATAATTTTATAACCTTCATCTTCAAAAATTGATAACATTCGGTTAACATTTCGCTCAATCTTACTGTAAAAATTTTCTTTTTCAGCTTTTTGCTTAATTTCAATAAGTTGATTAATTAATAGAATAGAGTTATTCATAGTATGTCCGTTTTGATTACAAAATTACTTAATTCATTTTTTACATTTTAATTTAATACTAATAAAATAAATGATATCACTTATAAATGCTTTTTATTAGGTGAAAAAAATTTAAACTATACAATTGCAACATAATTTTATAAAAAAATCTAAATAAAGATAAATAACTTTATATGTTTAAGCATATTTACTTTCATCTAAACACAATATCTACTATTTAACTTTATATATTTTGTAACTCACAAAAAATTAAAATGTTTGAAAAGACAATATTGTATAATGTTAAAGATTAATTCAATTAATACAATATTTTTTATATTTTTGTGAAAAATATAAAATACTATGAAAAAATTATTGTTATTCACATTAATTATTAATTTTTCTTTAATTTCTTGTAAATCAGGAGACAAGAATGAATCTACTAAACAAGAAGAAATTACTTACAAAAAACCAACCCCACCTAAATCAGAAGGCCCTATAAGAGTTTTATTTGTGGGTAATAGCCATACAGAGTTTATAATTAGCTATCCAAAAATTCTTGAAGCCTTAGCTAAAGCCAATGATAAAAAAGTTGAAATAGAAACATTATTGGAAATGGGTGTAAGCGTTGATGAAATTTTATCTTATAATAAAAGCAAAGCTGAAAAGTTATTTGCTAAGAAGGATACAGATGGAAATTACTTCGATTATGTAATTATTCAAGAATCTACTCCTGTTGCTATTGATGAGACAGATGAATATCTAAATGACAGTAAAAAAGTAATTGAGCTTATTTCAAAAAACAGTCCAGAGGTTGCTACATATATTTATGAACTAGCTTCTCCATTTAATGTTACAGATAGTGATTTTAATAGCATTAAAGATCATTTAAGCAAGCGTGCACAAGAGGTTGCTAAACAATTGACTAATGCTGAGGTATTACCTATAGGAACTATATTAGCTTCTGCCTACAACAATGATAAGGGTTATATTGCTGTAAAAGATGGCAAAGACCTATTACGTAATACAGATAATTCTAAACACCCTTTAAATGATGCTGGCTTTTTAAATTCTATTGTCATTTATAAATTTTTATTTGGAGAAACTCCTAAAATCCCTAATCAATTGCCTTTAGCTAAGGGAAATGAGCCAGGTAATTTTATTTTACAAGATGTAGATAAAGCAGTATCTAATCCGAAAGCATTAGAAGAAATTGCTGCTTCTTTTAAATAATACTTTTACTAGAATACTAAAAAAAGCATTAGGAATTAGTTCCTAATGCTTTTTTAGTTATAATTATTTATTAAAATTCAATATCCCATATTCCTGATACTCTTTCCAATTCAATTAAGGAAGATGCGTAGTTGAAAATAGTTTCGTAATAGCTTTTTTGTACATCATTATGGGTTCTTTGCGCATCTAACAACTCCAATAATGATGTCTCTCCTCTTTGGTAACTATACATTTTGCCTTTCAAAATTTCTTCAGCCTGTTTTAACAAATGATCTTTGTATTGTTTTACTTGTTTTTGAGAGGTAATATAATTATTATAGGCTTGAGTTATTTCCGTTTGAATTTGTAATTCAATTTGTTTGTATTCAAGGTTTGATTTTTGTATTGTATATTCTGCAATCTTTTTTTCTCCTTTTCTATTGTTAAGAAATCGTAGTGGAATATTTAAACCTGCAACAACTCCTGTATGATAGGGGGATGGAGCTTCTTCATTCGTTGCTTTACCATTGAGTTGTAAACCAGCACTTATTCCTAGATCCATGATTCTATTGGCATTGGCTAGTTTTAACATTTCTTCTGAAACTTTTACATTTTGTATCCCAGCCATTGCGTCTGCTCTATTGTTTTGTGCTGTTGTTATTAATTGTGAAAGATCAAAATCTCTATCAAATTTATTTAAGTCTCCTTCTGTCATCCACCATTGATCTGTTTGAGATTTCCCCATCACTAAAGATAAATTTATAAGCGAATTTTTCCACTCTGTTTCTGCTTCATAAATCTCATTAAGCATAGACTGTGCTTCAAATTTACTTTGTCTTGCATCAATATGAGCAATTACACCTAGCTTATAACGTAAACTGTCAGACTTTGCCAATTCTTCTAACGTATGGTAGGATCGTTTTTGTACGTCAAGTAGTTGTTTATTTTGCAAGGTTTGTAAATAAAGCAAAGTTGCATCTGCTCTAAGATTATTAAAAAAATTTTGTAATAAATACTTATTTAACTCCACTTCACTTTTGGCTAGATCAATTCTTGCTTTTCTTTTACCCCCTAATTCTATGGTCCATCCCAATCCTATTTCCATGGAATTGCCCATGTTTTTATTATTACTTCCACCCTCTAAACCAAGTTCGACGTCTGGAATTATTTTAGCAACATCAATTTCTGCTTCTGCTAAACTTACATTAAATTTTTCGGCAGCGTATTCCAGATTATTTTCGGCAACTTGTTTTATAAATTCGCCGTATGAGATGGTTTTCATCTTCATCTCTGGATGGCTTTGTGCCAATAGTTGAATAGTTGTAAATAAAGAAACTATAATAAATAAGGATTTTAATATTTTCATACCGTTGAAGAAGTTTTAGTGTTGTTGGCGTCAAATCTTTTTTCAATCATATAATACAAGGCTGGGAGTGCAAATAAGGTTATTACAGTTGAAAATAATAACCCGTAAACAATTACTGTTGCTAAAGGTCTTTGTACATCAGAACCTATACCGGTAGCCAATGAGGCCGGAAACAATCCTAATACAGCTACGGTAGCTGTCATTAACACTGGTCTAAAACGGTGCTTTGCTCCCTCTATGACTGCTTGTAAAAGATTTATTCCTTCTTTTCTAAGAACATTAATATGCGAAACCATAATTACCCCATTTTGAATAGCTATTCCTGATAGGGCAATAAATCCCACGGCTGATGATACATTTAGTGTCATTCCTCTAATATTGAGTGCTAACATACCTCCAAATAAAGCCATAGGTACAATACTCAAAAGTAAGGCGGCTAGGCGGAATTTGCCAAAGGCGGCATATAGCATTACAAATATGATTGCTAAAGTAATAGGAACTATTACTGCTAAACGTGCATCTGCTCTGTTTTGATTTTCAAATTGTCCACCCCATTTGATATGATATTTTTTGTGATCATATTTTACTTGTTCTTCAATCTTTTTTTTGGCATCCTTTAAAAGTTCACTTAAATCCCTATTTCTTATGTTTAATTTTACAGTTAAATGTCGTTTATTCATTTCTCTGGTTATGGTACTCTCGCCGGTACTTAACTTTATATCTGCCACTTGTGATAATGGAATTTTTGCTCCGGTGGAAGATGTTAACATTAAGTTGGCTATTTTATCCGGTGAATTTCTACTTTCTTCATTGTATCTACAAATAATATCATACACTTTGTTCCCTATGAATATTTGAGAAATTGCTTTCCCTCCAATAGCAACTTCTATTAGTTCCGCTACATCGGAAACATTTAACCCATACTGTGCAATCTTATCTCTATTGGCTACAATTTGTAATTGTGGTAACGGAGGTTCTTGATCTATGGCTAAATCAACGGCACCGTCTACAGTTTTTAATGTTTTCATTACATCCTCTGCAATTCTACGGGTTTCTTTAAAATCATCTCCGTATACTTTTACAACTAGTTCACTATGTGCACCTGATATTTTATCCATTACTCCATCAATCATGGGTTGTGAAAAACCAACGGTATAGCCAGGCATTTTTTCATATTCTTTTTCCAGTTCATTAATTAAGTCGTATTTGGTTTTTCCTTTGGGCCATTCTTTATAGGGCTTTAAACCTACTGAAACTTCAAAGTGAGAAGCGGTCCAAGGATCTGTACCATCATCGTTTCTTCCAGCTTGCACCATTACATAAGTAACTTCTCCATATTTCATGGTTTTAGCTCTTAATTCATCACTTAGCTCTTTAGATTTTTCCAATGAAATCCCTGGAGGTAATTGAACTTGTAACCATATGGAACCTTCATCTAACGGCGGTAAAAAATCCTTCCCTACTATATATGTAAGCCCCCCCGTAACTAGAAGAACTATGGATAAGGGTATAAATATTTTCTTTGGCTTTTGCATAATTTTTATTATGCAATTGTGATAAAGTTTGGTTAGCTTTTCAAGCCAGCGATTATGATAAATTTTTTGTGGTTTTTTATAAATTACATATGCTAAACCGGGGATTAATAGTAGTGCTACCAATAAAGCTCCAAATAAGGCGTAGCCTACTGTAAATGCCATAGGTGTAAATAATTTTTTTTCTACTCTTTCAAAAGCAAACAAAGGTAGGTAGGCTGTAATTATAATAAGTGTGGAGAATAAAATAGGCTTAGCTACTTCCGTTGCTCGTTGAGCTATGGTTTTCTCTTTAAATGTTTCATTTGGGTGTTCTTCTCTTCTCTTCAGTATAGTTTCCATCATAACAATCGCTCCATCTACAATTATCCCAAAATCTATGGCTCCTAGGGATAATAGGTTGGCAGGAATATTAGTAAAATGCATTAGAATAAATGCAATTAATAAGGAAAGAGGTATGGTTACGGCTACTAACAATGCACCTCTCCAACTTCCTAAAAAAACGATTAAAACAATTATAACTAGTGTTACACCTTCTAAAAGAGTACGTGAAACAGTATTTAAAGTTGTATTTACCAATTCTGTTCGATCCATAAATGGGTGAATTTTCACTCCTTTGGGTAAAGTTTCGTTGTTTAATTCATCAATAGCTTTATGAACTTCTTCTAGTACTACGGATGGATTTTCTCCTTTTAAAAGTAAAACTACTCCTTCTATACTTTCTGAATAATTCCTGTTTTTATCGGTATATCCGAGTATTCCTTTTCTTTCAATATTTCCATATTTCAAATCCCCAATGTCATTTAGCAATACAGGCACTCCATTTTCTGATTTCACAACTATTTTACCTAAATCCGATAAATCTTTGACTAATCCTATCCCTCTGATAACATAGCCTAAATCTCCTCTAGACAATACACTACCTCCGGCGCTAACATTATTATTTTCAATAGTTTCAGTTACCTCTGAGAGGGTTAAATTGTATTGATCTAATTTCTGTGGATTTAGTTCTATTTGAAATTGGGTGGTGATACCTCCAAAATTAGTAACATCTGCGATTCCAGAGACTTGTTTTATTCTAGGGATTATAACAAAGTTTTGTAAATCGGTAAGTTCTCTAAGATCATGATTATCACTTTCAATAATATATCTATAGATTTCACCTATGGGTGAAGTTAAAGGATCTAATTCAGGAACAGCACTATAGGGCAATTCCACTTCATTTAATCTCTCTTGTATTCTTGTTCTTGCCCAATAATCTTCTACTCCGTCGTTAAAAACTATAGTAATTATAGACAAACCAAAGGTGCTTTTACTTCGCATAACATTCATTCCAGGAAGACCATTTAAAGCTCTTTCTATTGGTATGGTTATTTGCTGTTCAACTTCTTCGGCTGCCAATCCGGGTACTTGGGTTACTACCTGAGAGGTAACATCTGCTATGTCTGGATAAGCTTCTATGGATAGTTGTTTCCATGAATAATACCCAAAGGCTGCTAGTAAACTGAATAATATAACCATTACCCAGCGTTTGTCTATGGCTGTTACTATTAATTTATACATCTTTCTTGTTCTTTATGGTTTACTGTGCATCTAATAAATAAATACCTCCTTCAGCTACGTATGTTTCTCCTGGTTGTAATCCAGATTTTATTCTTACTTTATCTTCAGAGATATTTTCAGTAACCACTTCTTTTTTTATATATTTATTATTCCCTGTTTGTACATAAACAAATTGATTTTCGCTATTTTGTAATACCGCTTTTGATGGAATAATAATGGCTGCGATTGGACAATCAGAAAAAAGAACATTTACATACATTCCCGGTTTTAAATTTCTATCTGAATTATTACTTTCCACAAAAACTTCCACACTTCTGGTACTTTCATCTATCATTTCATTGATGTGATAAATCTTCCCATACAAAGTTTCTCCGGGCAAGGCTTCTGTTTTAATTTCTACCTTTTTTAAATTATGTAAAAAGTTCATATTTTTTTCCTTTACTTGCCCTACAATCCAAACCTTACTTAGTTCTGCTATTTTTACTATAGGCTCAGAATCTTCTTTAAGATACTCTCCCATAATTATATTATTAGTAACTATTTCTCCGGCAATGGGTGAAGTAACTACTAACGGCTGCCCCAATGACATATTAGAAAGATTAACATTGTATGTTTTTAATACTGCTACTGCATTTTCAAGCGCCGATTTTTTAGTTTGAACATCTGTATGAGCTTCTTCTAACTCTCGTTTTATACCTACCCCATGATTAAAAAGATCTTGTTGACGTTTTAAATTGGTCTGTGCCAAAGCCAATTCTTGTTTAGAATCAAAATATTCTTTTTGTGCATTAAAAAAATCAGGAGAACTTATTGAAAATAAAGGAGCTCCTGCTACCACTTTTTCACCAAGATTTACATAAGATTTTAAAACCCTACCTGAAAAAGGAGGTAAAATTTCCGCATAATTGGTTGGTATTGCACGCACAGTCCCAACTGTACTAATACTAGGGCTATACTCTCCAACGACTGCTTTTTCAGTCTTTATTTTGGGTATTATATTAGAACCCTCTGGAAGTACTATGGTTTGACCATCAATAATATAATTTTTTGGAGTTTCTTCTTGGGCACTTTTGTGGCATGAGAATAAGACTGATATTACTAACAGTGCGCTTATATTTATTTTTCTTATCATATTCCTCCTAATTTATTATTGTTTTCGCAATCAGTGATTTAATCAATTGCAAAAGTAAGTAGTATTCAATAATTCGCTTATAGGAAGTCTTTTAAAAAATAATTAGAATTTTATTAGAAAATTATAGATGAGAAAGAATAACTGTAAATGTGGTTCCCAAATTTATTTTACTTGAAACAATGATTTCTCCACCATGAAGTTTTATTATCTTATCGGCCAAAGATAAGCCTATTCCGCTCCCTTGCGCCCATTCTTTATTGTTCCCTCTATAAAAGGGTTTAAAAATTTTTTTTAGTTCTTGCCTACTTATACCTATACCTTCATCCTTGAAACGAATTTCAATCTTTGAGTTAACAACTAGTATGCTTACTTGTGTTTTATGATCTTGAGAAAATTTACATCCATTTTCAATCAAATTTGCAAAAGCAACTTTTAAAAGATATTCATTCCCATTTACATGAATCTCATTTTCTTCGTGAAATTCATTTTCAAAGGAAAGATTGATACGATAGTTATTGTTTATTCTTTTTACTTGTTCACAACTATCCAATAATATTTCATCTATTCGTACAGGTTTAAAAGCTATTTGTGAAGGATCGTAACTTGCTTTGGCAAAATCCAATAAATTGTTGGACAGTTTTACTATTTTATTTGCATCCATCCATGCTTTATGCAAAGTGGTTTGATAATCTTCTATAGTATTTTCTCTTTGTAGTGCTATTTCTATTTCTGTAATTATAGCGGCTAAAGGAGTTCTTATTTCGTGTGAAATATTGGAAACAAATTTTTTTTGGGAATCAAAAGAATTTTCTAACCGATCCAACATTTGATTGAAAGTTTGAGCCAATTTAGTTAATTCATCTTTGTTCTTATTGATCTTTAAACGATAATCTAAACGATTGGCTGAAATTTCATTTATATTATCTGTCATCTCCGTTATGGGTTGAAAAATTCTCTTTACAAAATAATAACCGGTGAGATAGATAAAGAAAATGGAAACTACTATTAAAAAAATAGAGTTTTTTAATAATAGATGAAGTTCCTTGTAACCAAATTGATCGTAAGCAGCCGCTGTAATTATATAGGTTTTGTTTTTAAATTTATGTTTTAAACCTATCACCTGCCACTGATCTTGATAAAATTTAAGTTCTCCTTTAACCTTAATTTTATCCAACATAGAACGAGTTTCTTTCACAAAATCTATATCAATGGCATCGTGATAAACAAGTGTATAATTTTCATCGTATATAGCTACTTCTACTTCATCTATAATTTGTGAATTATTGTAGTATATATTTTGAAGTATTTGAGGAGGAACCTTTGCATCTACAAACAAATTGAATTTTGTAATCGCTTCCTTGGTAAGTAATTCGTAAAATTCCTTACTTCTATTTTTTTTTGCTGTAAAGTAAATTATTACTGAAAAAAAAATTAGAATGCTTACTGAAATAAATGTAAATAATAGAGTTAATCGATTACGAATTTTCATTCCTCTATGCTTTTAAAATGAATCCCATACCTGACTGGGTATGCAATAATTTTTTATTGTATCCTTTGTCTATTTTCTTTCTTAAGTAATTTATATATACATCTATGAAATTTGTACCCGTATCAAAATAAGTTCCCCAAACTTTCTCGGCAATTTCTAATCTTGGAATTACTCTGCCTTGGTTTTTAAGAAAAAATTCCAATAATTTAAATTCTTTAGGAGTTAATTTTATTTCAATATTGCCTCTTTTTACAATCTTGGTTTGTAGATTCATTTCTAAATCTTCACATTTCAATAAAAAATTATTTCCTAATTTTTCATGTCTTTTTAGTAAGGCACGAATCCTTACAATTAACTCACGAATTTCAAAAGGTTTTACCAAATAATCATCTGCGCCAGAATCAAATCCTTCCACTTTATCGTCTGTAGTCCCCAATGCCGTTAACATAACAATGGGTAAATAAGGCTTGATATTTTTTAAAGTTTTACAAATTTCCAGTCCGTTTTTAATGGGTAATAATATATCTGTTATCACTAATTCGTAGTCTTTGTTCAAAGCCAGTTCTTCACCTACTATACCATCAAAAGCCTGTGTAATTATAAACCCCTCTGCATCCAAAGCTTTTTTTATAAGTTCAGAAATTCTTATATCGTCTTCAATTAGTAGTATGCTTGCTGTATTTCTAACCATTTACTGTTTTGGTATACGCAAATTTGATTATAAAAAAAAACATATCCAACGAGTTGGATATGTTTTTTAGAGTTTAAATAGATTAGATATCTTTACTTATTAATGAATTTTTCATTTTTTATGAAAACATCCCTCTAATTGCATCCTCAAACATTATAGAATTTTAAATTATAAAACCAGATGTTATAAAATTTTTGGTAAAGATATATTAGTATTATATAAACAAAAGACGAAATATTTGAAGTACTTAAGAATCCATTTTAATAATTAAATCCATAAATATTCCCTGAATAAACTTAAAATAATAACTATCAATCATTTATATTTTGTAATGATTCATATGCATCTCTATTTGCTATTACCTCATTTCTTAAGATTTCTTAAAGCAATGTCATATTATGTTTTCTTCTTACCAATATATTCGAAGCTGAACTATAAAAAATACTGCTTGCTCTTTTGCAATTTATTATAAGGCTACAGCAAGCACCTCATTTTTTTTTGAAGCCACAAAAACTTTTTTAAAAATATTTAGCGACAAGAACTATTCTTTTAGTTCTAAAAAATTTTATCTATATCAAATGTGAAAGGATACATTTCATAACACTTCCAGTAGCCATTTTAAAATTATTATAACTGTTATAAAAGTTATAACTTATTAAATTTCCAAACATCTCTATTACTAAAATTTGTTTCAACTAAATCAAATTACATTAATTCATTTAAACTATTCTTTTGTATACATGGGATTTATATTTCTATATATAATATATTTTACATATCCAGTAAAAAATTATATATGGGGGTGAATATTTTTTAATTTAAACTTAGAATTGCATAAGAACAGTTGATAGTATAATTATAAGATACAAAATTTTACTTTTTTTATTAATGCTTAATTATTTTCTAAAAAAAATGTTTTTAAAATTAAATTATATATTTACTTTATTTAAAATTCCTAATTCTTTCATTTGCTCTTTACTAATTGGGGAAGGTGTATCAATCATAACGTCTCTTCCTGCATTGTTTTTCGGAAAAGCTATATAGTCTCTAATGACTTCCTGCCCGCCTAGAATTGCCACTAGTCGATCGAAACCTAAAGCGATTCCTGCATGGGGTGGCGCTCCATATTTAAAAGCATTCATTAGAAATCCAAATTGATTTTTAGCTTCTTCTTGAGAAAACCCTAACAAAGAAAACATTTTTGCTTGAAGTTCATCATTAAATATTCTTACGGATCCACCTCCTATTTCATTTCCGTTTAAGACTAAATCGTAGGCGTTTGCTCTTACTTTACTTGGATCTGATTCTAATAATTTTATATCTTCTTCTTTAGGAGAGGTAAAGGGATGATGCATAGCTACATATCTATTTTCATCTTCATCCCAATCTAAAAGTGGAAAATCTATTACCCATAAAGGAGCAATTTTTTTGGGATTCCTAAGCCTCAAACGTTCTGCCATTTCCATCCGTAATGCACTTAGCTGTGGTCTAACTTTTTTTGAAATCCCCGAAAGAATCAACATTAAATCACCAGGCTTTGAATTAGACTTATTTAATACTTCTTTTAATTGATCCTCTGAATAAAATTTATCAACAGAGGATTTTATAGTACCGTCTTCGTTGAATTTTATATAAACCAAACCATTGGCTCCTATTTGAGGTTTTTTCACCCAATCCGTTAATTCATCTAATTGCTTCCGGGTATATTTAGCGCAATTTTCAACATTTATACCTACAATCAATTCAGCTTCATCAAAAATCTTAAATCCACTATTTTTCAATTCTTCGTTAAATTCTATAAATTCCATTCCAAAACGAATGTCTGGTTTATCGTTGCCATATTTCTTCATGGCTTCATCATAGGTTATTCTTGGAAATTTTGGTATATCAACCCCTATTAATTCTTTTAAAAGGAGTTTAGTTAATCCTTCAAAGGTATTTATTATATCTTCTTGATTAACAAATGACATTTCGCAATCCACTTGCGTAAACTCAGGTTGCCTATCGGCACGCAAATCCTCATCTCTAAAACACTTTACTATTTGGAAATACTTGTCTAATCCTCCAACCATCAACAATTGTTTAAAGGTTTGAGGGGATTGTGGCAAGGCATAAAACTGCCCCGGATTTAATCTTGAAGGGACTACAAAGTCTCTTGCCCCTTCCGGGGTAGATTTAATTAATACAGGAGTTTCTACCTCTATAAAATCATTTTGAGCTAAATAATTTCTTATTAATTGTGCTACCTTGCTCCTAAATATAAGATTTTCTTTTACAGGATTTCTCCTTATGTCTAAATATCTATATTTCATTCTTAGCTCTTCTCCTCCATCGGTTTTATCTTCAATGGTAAATGGTGGAACTAAGGATGAGTTTAAGATTGTTAATGTCTTTGTAAGAATCTCAATCCCACCAGTAGGTATCTGAGGATTTTTACTGGATCGTTCGATAACTTCACCTGTGACTTGAATGACAAATTCTCGACCAAGACTTCGAACTTGTTCTAATAATTCTTGATTTGATCTTTCTTCGTCAAAAACTAATTGGGTAATTCCGTAACGATCTCTAAGATCTATCCAAGTTACGTATCCCATATCTCTTACAATTTGAACCCAACCACAAAGTGTTACAGTTGTCCCTATGTTTGATTCGTTGAGTTCTCCGCAATTGTGTGTTCTGTACATTCTTTTGATTCTTTTTTTTGGGGTTTGAGGTATAAATACAAAATTACATATATAATACTATATATGTAATTTTAATTAAGTCTATTAATATATACGTTTAAGATTTTATCTGCTCTTGTTCTAAGTTTTGAGTTTCTCCGTACGGATCAAATTCGCCTTCCCATTTAGCTACTACTGCGGAGGCTAAACAATTCCCAATTACATTTACTGTAGTTCTAGCCATATCCATAAGTGTATCGATGCCCAAAATCATAAGTATTGGCCATTCCGGCAATCCAAAAGAGGCTGCAGTTCCCATAAGAATTACTAGTGAAGCTCTTGGCACACCGGCCACCCCTTTACTCGTAACTATTAAAATTAATACCATCAGGATTTGATGTTCAAAAGTCATATGCATTCCTGCTGCTTGCGCAACGAATACACTTGCTAGTGATAAATACAAGGTTGTACCATCTAAATTAAAAGTATAACCCGTAGGCATAACAAAAGCTATTATTTTTCTGGGTACTCCTAATTTCTCCATGGCTTCCATAGCTTTTGGCAAAGCTGCCTCTGAACTAGCTGTAGAAAAGGCTATGGAGGCAACTTCTCCAATTTCTCTAAAGAAGCGTTTCATTGGCATTTTTATAAGCAATGCGATAGGAATGAAAACCAATAAAACAAAAACAATTAAAGCTCCGTATAAAGTAAGTAATAATTTCAATAAAGGAAGCAGTGCATCCAGTCCCATATGTGCCACGGTATAAGCGATTGAACCTAAAACACCTAAAGGAGCAAAATACATAACTACGTTAGTGAATTTAAACATGGTTTCTGCCAAGCTATCCGTGAAATTCACCATAAATGCTCTCTTTTTTTCTTCAACCATAATTAAACCTATTCCGAAAATGATGCTAAATACTACAATCTGTAATACCTGACCTTCTGCAATTGATTTTGCAAAATTTTCAGGGAAAATATGTAAAACTATATCTTGCCAAGTTTGGTGTGCAACTTGTGGTAATTCAGCATGTCCAGTTTCGATATGTTTGGTTCCAACTCCTGCTTGAGTAAGGTTTATGGCAGCTAAACCAATAAAAAGTGCTATGGTGGTTACCAATTCAAAATAAACCAAGGATTTCCATCCCATCCTTCCTACTTGTTTTAGGTCAGAATGCCCTGCAATACCATGTACTAAGGTTGCAAATATTAATGGAGCAATTAAGGTTTTTATAAGCTTTAAAAATATTTGACTTAGTATTTCTAAATTTTTACCTAAAGTTGGAAAATCAAAACCTATACAGGTTCCTAAAATTAAGGACACAAATATCCAAGTTGTCAAATTTTTCTTATTTATACCATAAACTAGTAATGCTACTACTGCAATCCATCTGCAATAAAATAATAAGGATTCAGATAATCCTCCAAAAAAGATATAGTAAGAATAAATCATAGCTATTGCAAATACAAAAAATATAGGTATAACCTTTGAAATTTTCTTGGATAAGTAGTAAATTAATGCGAATACTAGTATGAACGTTGATATAAAAAATCTTGCTAAAGATGTATCACCAAATAATAAATGACGTACAGAAATAATTATATTTATGGCTAGGAATATTAAAATTAAAAACGTATATAAACTTCTTTTTTTCATATTAAACATATATTCAACAGATTACTTATTTTTTATTTATGATTAATTTATTTCGAATTATCTCAATGATGCCTGGAAGCAATGAAAAAACGATAATAAATACTATTAAAAATTTTAGATTTTTTTGAATCCAAGGTATATTTCCTACAAAATATCCTAAGAATATAAATATGGATACCCAAATGACTCCACCAAAAATATTATACCTTACAAAGAATTTATAATTCATTCTTCCCATACCAGCCACAAAAGGAGCAAAGGTTCTAATTATAGGCACAAACCTTGCTAGTATAATAGTTTTACCTCCGTGTTTATCGTAAAATTCATTGGTTTTTTTCAAATAACTTTGCTTGAAAATTTTAGAATTCGGGTTACTAAAAAGCTTATGTCCAAAATATTTGCCGATTTCAAAGTTTATAGAGTCTCCTAAAATTGCAGCAATAACCAACAAAATAGTTAATAAATAAACATTTAATCCATTATCTTCTATGGCTGCTAAAGCTCCTGCGACAAAGAGCAATGAGTCTCCCGGTAAAAAGGGGGTTACCACTAAACCGGTTTCACAAAATATAATTAAAAACAGGATGAGATAAACCCATAACCCGTAATCTCTTACTAAATCTCTTAAATGAGCATCAATATGTAAAATAAAATCAATTAAGACATAAACGAATTCCATGTAAAGTAATTTTATAAAAATTAAGACGGTATCCTTCTAAAGAAAGTTTTAATTTTTACAAATATAATGAAATCATCTACTTTTCCAAATTATACGCTAAAATTGACAAAATTTTAGTCTTAAATTTCATCTAAAAACTTTAAGTAAATTTTTGCATTGTTTGTATATCAAGTAATAATTATTAGATTTTAAATAAAAAGAGTTGGAAATTGAAATTTCCAACTCTTTTTATTGTTGTTAAGCAAGTACTATTTACGAATTGCTTCTTGGTAACGCTTATTTACTTCATCCCAATTGATGATATACCAGTAATTCTTTATATAATCAGCCCTTCTGTTTTGGTAGTTTAAATAATATGCATGTTCCCAAACGTCTAGACCTAAAATTGGAGTGCCATTGACATCAACAACCCCTAACATTAATGGATTGTCTTGATTCGCAGTTGAGGATATTTTTAAATTTCCATCTTTATCTATTAGCAACCATGCCCAACCAGATCCAAATTGACTGGCGGCTGCTTTGTTAAATTCTTCCTTAAAAGCTTCCACAGATCCAAATTGCTTTTTAATTTCTTTTACAATAGGGCCTCCTATTTTTGATTTTTTTTGAGGGGTTAACACTGACCAAAATAAGGAATGGTTATAGTGTCCTCCACCATTATTACGAACTGCCATACGAATTTCTTGAGGTAAATGATTGATATTCACTATTAAATCTTCCAAGATCATACCTGAATATTCTGGATGTTTTTGTAAAACATCATTAAGATTTTTCACATAGGCTGCATGGTGTTTGGAATAATGAATTCGCATCGTGGTTGAGTCTATACTCGGTTGCAATTCATCGTACTTATAGTTTAAAGTTGGTAAACTAAATTGTGCAGATAACTGTATACTTAATAATAAGATACTAATAAAAAAAATGTTACTAATTTTCATTGGACTATTTTTAATTTAATCCCAAATATACTTCTTTTTATCTTTTTTATCTTTTTTTCTTATAACGTACGAGGTTTATACTTTGCTGCCATTTCTGCAAATAATTTAATATGTGCTGGAGTTGTTCCACAACACCCTCCTAATATATTTACAAGTTGATTTTCCATATACACTTTAACTTTCTCAGCCATCATTTCCGGAGTCTCGTCATATCCTCCCAAAGGATTGGGTAAACCCGCATTGGGATGTGCGCTTATAAAAAATGGACTTTTATTCGATAATATTTCTAAATATTGAAAAAGTTGATCTGCTCCTAAAGCACAATTGAGCCCGATAGACAATAAAGGTATATGGGATATTGAGGTTAAGAATGCTTCGGTGGTTTGTCCAGATAATGTTCGCCCAGCAGCATCAGTTATAGTTCCAGATGCCATTAGAGGAAGTGATTTTTTAGCTTCCATAAAGGCATCTTCTATACCAAAAAATGCAGCTTTGGCATTTAAAGTATCAAAAATTGTTTCTACCAATAATAGGTCTGCTCCTCCTTCTATAAGAGCCAAGGTTTGTTCTTTATATATGTCAGCAAGAAAATCAAAATCTACCTCCCGATACGCAGGGTCATTTACATTGGGTGATATAGAGGCCGTCTTAGATGTGGGACCTATAGAACCCGCTATAAAAAGTGGCTTATTTCCATATTTCTTATAATATTCCTCTCTAGCTTCATTCGCTACTTTTACAGACTCAATATTTAACTCCCGAACATACTCTTGCATATCATAATCTGCCATAGATATTCGGTTAGAATTGAATGTATTAGTTTCTACTATATCTGCTCCCGCTATAAAATATTCTAAATGAATCTTTTTAATAATTTCTGGTTGCGTGATGGACAATAAATCATTATTCCCCTTTATATCTTTATGCCATGTTTTAAATTGACTACCCCTAAAATCTTCTTCTTTCAACTGGTATTGCTGGATCATAGTCCCCATGGCTCCATCTAAAATCAATATCTTTTCTTTTAAAATATCTTCTATTTGCATAAATTTATTTTTCATCCCTGTTAGCCAATATAAATAAACCACGACTTACCAAAGGGTTAAAAGCAAAGATAAAATTTATACCGCATCCAAAGAATTTATTAAAAACAAAATTTTCGTTAATTTATATTTGATCAAATTCTAAATCTAATAGAATTTCAATACTTTTATCCACTACAGAAATTCCTTGAGGGTTAATTTTATTGTAATTAACCCCAAAGTCTTCTATATTAATTGATGTTGTCATTTCTAAGTGAATAGAATTCTTTATCGAGTTTTTTGTTCCATTTAAATATGTCTGATTAAAAATTATTTTCTTAGTAATACCTTTAATAGTTAATTCTCCTATTAATTTTTTACCTAGAAATTTAGATGTACTTGAAAATGTAATTCTAGGAAATAATTTAGAATTTAAAAAATACGGAGATTTCACATGCTCATCTCTAAAATGCATATTGGACTTTAGTGATGAAGTATCAACAGTAAAATAAAGTTCTAAATAATCTAAATTACCCGTTGGTGAGTATAAAGTAGCTTCAAATTCAAAAAACTCAAATTCTAATGTTGAAATTCCATTATGTTTAACGTAAAATAAAAAATTTGAATTGAGTTTATTCAATCCCCATTCTTTTGAATATATTTCATTGTAATTTACAATACACAAATCCTGATTAAATACATCAGACCCCATAAAATTATTCGTTTTTTAGTGATAATTCTATTATAATATTCAAAAAATATTCCATGAATAATTATTTACCATCCACTATAAAAATCTTTTAAATTCCTTTTTACAAGTTCATGAAGGAATCAAATTGATTTATATAAAAATTAGAATAAAATATTACCTAATTTCAATGATTTTTTTATTATATATTTGCAAATTAATTTTTCACACCTAGGCAATAATTGAAGAATGAGTAATAAATTTCAGGAATATAAAGGGCTTGACCTAAATAAATTTGCTAATGAAATTTCCAATTTTTGGAAAGAAAATAACATTTTTAAACAAAGTATTACTTCTAGAGAAGGAAATCCACAATATGTTTTTTTTGAAGGCCCTCCTTCTGCCAATGGTATGCCAGGGATTCATCATGTAATGGCTAGAACCATTAAAGATATCTTTTGTAGATACCATACATTAAAGGGAAAACAAGTTTATAGAAAAGCAGGCTGGGATACTCATGGATTACCGGTTGAATTAGGGGTTGAAAAAGAATTAGGAATTACCAAGGAGGACATTGGAAAAAAAATATCTGTTGAAGATTATAACAAGGCTTGTAAAGAGGCAGTGATGCGCTACACAAGTGTTTGGAACCAATTGACTGAAAGAATTGGGTATTGGGTGGATACTGATAACCCTTACATTACCTACGATCCAAAATATATGGAAAGCGTATGGTGGTTATTGAAACAAATTTATAATAAAAATCTTCTATATAAAGGTTATACCATTCAACCTTATTCGCCGAAAGCTGGAACCGGTTTATCTTCGCATGAATTAAGTTTACCCGGAGCTTATAAAGATATCACAGACACAACGATTGTTGCTCAGTTTGAGGTCATTAAAGAAAGTACCACTTTGTTTAATGATTTAGACGGAGCTGTTTATTTATTGGCTTGGACAACTACTCCATGGACGTTGCCTTCAAATACTGCATTAACAGTTGGAAAAAATATAGATTATGTTTTAATCCAAACCTTTAATCCTTATACATTTAAACCTATTCAAGTAATTCTAGCGAAATCTTTAGTAAGCAAGCAGTTCAATAACAAGTTTTTAGAAACTGATTCTAATACGGATTTTGAAAATTTTAAACCCGAAGATAAAAAAATTCCTTATAAAATTTTAGCTAACTATAAGGGAGAGCAACTTTTAGGTATTAGATATAAACAATTACTTCCATGGGCTACTCCATATCAAGATGCTGAAAAAGCTTTTGTAGTAATTAGCGGAGATTTCGTAACTACTGAGGATGGAACTGGAATTGTACATACAGCCCCTACATTTGGTGCTGATGATGCCAAAGCGGCTAAAGCTTATGGAGTTCCCCCAATGCTTGTCTTAGATGAAAATAGTAACCCTGTACCATTAGTAAATTTACAGGGCAAATTTATTGACCTATTGCCTCAACCTTTTGGTGGAAGATATGTAAAGAATGAATACTACATGGAGGGAGAAGCACCTGAACGTTCTACAGATGTTGAACTGGCTATCCTTTTAAAAACTGATAATAAGGCTTTTAAAGTAGAAAAATATACACATAGCTATCCGCATTGCTGGAGAACGGACAAACCAATATTGTACTATCCTCTGGACTCATGGTTTATAAAAATCCCGGAAGTAAGAGATCGTATGGTTGAATTGAATAAGTCCATAAACTGGAAACCAGAAGCTACGGGTGCTAAGAGATTTGGTCATTGGTTGGAAAATGCTAATGATTGGAATTTGTCTAGATCCAGATACTGGGGAATCCCATTGCCTATATGGAGAACGGAAGATGCTAAGGAAGAAATTATCATTGGTTCATTAGAAGAACTTATGATTGAGATTGATAAGTCTGTTAAAGCAGGTTTTATGGACAAGAATATTTATGATGGATTTGTTGCCGGTGATTATTCTGAAGATAATTATAAGCAAGTAGATCTTCATAAGAATATCGTAGATCAAATAATATTAGTTTCAGAAAGCGGAAAACCGATGAAACGTGAAACTGATTTGATTGATGTTTGGTTCGATTCGGGTTCCATGCCATACGCTCAATGGCACTATCCTTTTGAAAATAGGGAAATGATTGATAATAAAATTTCTTATCCGGCAGATTTTATAGCAGAAGGCGTAGATCAGACTCGTGGTTGGTTTTATACATTGCATGCTATTGGAACTATGGTTTTTGATAGTTTAACCTATAAAAATGTTATTTCCAATGGCTTGGTGTTAGACAGCAAAGGAAATAAAATGTCTAAGAGTAAAGGAAATGCGGTAGAACCTTTTGAGACCTTGGATCAGTACGGTCCAGATGCTACTCGTTGGTACATGATATCAAACGCACAACCTTGGGACAATTTAAAATTTGATCTGGAAGGAATTGATGAAGTTAGAAGAAAAATATTTGGAACTTTATATAATACCTATTCTTTTTTCGCTTTATATGCAAATGTGGATGGTTTTGTTTATAAAGAAGAAGATATAATTTTTTCTGAAAGAAATGAATTAGATCAATGGATATTGTCTGAACTTAATCTATTGATTGAAACCGTTGATAATTTTTATGCTGATTATGAGCCTACTAAAGCTTTAAGAGCAATTAATACTTTTGTTATTGATAATTTAAGCAATTGGTACGTACGTTTGTCCCGAAGACGTTTTTGGAAAGGTGAATATTCTCAAGATAAAATTTCTGCTTATCAAACCCTTTACCATTGTTTGCTTACCGTAGCTAAATTGATATCTCCGGCCGCACCTTTTTACTCAGATCATTTGTATAGAGATCTAAACTCTATCACTCAAAAAGAAAATTTCATTTCTGTTCACTTATCTGAATTTCCTGTAAAGGTGAACTCAAATATTAACCAATCTCTTCTAGAAAGAACCCATCTAGCTCAACAAATTACTAGCATGGTATTTTCTTTAAGAAAAAAGGAGAATATTAAAGTGCGTCAACCTCTTCAAAAAATAATGATCCCAATTTTAGATGAAAATCATAAATCGGATTTAAAAAATATTATTCCTATAATCAAACAAGAGGTAAATGTAAAAGAGGTTCAATTACTTAATGCTAAAGAAGCTTCTGATTTAATTGTAAAAGCTGTTAAGCCAAACTTTAAAGCTTTAGGACCTAAATTAGGGAAAGATTTAAAACAGGTAACTCAAGAATTACAGAATTTAACGAATACCCAAATTCAAGAATTTGAATCAAATGGAAATATAACTATTCAGGGTTATGTTTTAACTCTTGAAGATGTAGAAATTAGAACCCAAGATATCACTGGTTGGCTTGTTGCTACAGAAGGGAGATTAACCGTTGCATTAGATATAACAATTACTCCAGAATTAAAATCTGAAGGTATTTCTAGAGAATTGGTAAATAGAATACAAAACTTGAGAAAAGATAATGGTTTAGAAGTAACCGATCGAATTTCCTTAGAAATCCAAGCGGATCAAGAAATAAGAGCTGCTATTGAGCAAAATAAAGAATATATTTGTTCTGAAACATTGACCGATCAATTCCTATTTAAGGACTCCATTATTAATGGTACAGAGCTGGAATTAGACGACTACCAAGTTTATATAATCTTAAAAAAAATATAATTATTATGGCTGAAGATAGATTAAGATATTCAGATGAGGAATTGGAAGAATTCCGTAAATTAATTTTAGATAAAATTGAAATCGCAGAGAAAGATTTAGTTATGTTAAAGGAATCTTTCGTTAATGATTTAAATAATGGTACAGATGATACTTCTCCTACATTTAAGGCCTTTGAAGAAGGATCTGAAACTATGAGTAAGGAAAGTAATGCACAGCTTGCATCAAGACAAGAAAAATTCATTCGAGACCTAAAAAATGCTTTAATACGAATTAATAATAAAACTTATGGTATTTGTAGAGTTACCGGAAAGCTCATTGACAAAGAAAGATTGAAAGCAGTTCCTCATGCAACTCTAAGTATTGAAGCAAAAAATATGCAATCCTAACATGAAAAAAGTTCTTTGGATTACTTTTATCATATTATTTATTGATCAAGCTTCAAAAATTTATATAAAAACTCATTTTCATTTGGGAGAACAACTTCCTATAATTGGAAGTTGGTGCAATCTTACCTATGTTGAAAATCCAGGAATGGCTTATGGTGTTCAATTGGGTGGATTTTTAGGTAAAATTGGGTTAAGCATTTTACGTTTGGTTTTAATAAGTTTTATGGCTTATTATATAAGTAAGTGGGTAAAAAAAGCAAATTCTTGGTATTTTATTATTCCTGCCGGATTAATTTTTGCAGGTGCCATTGGAAATTTAATCGATAGTATTTTCTATGGTGTTATGTTTGATACAGGGACCACTTATAATGCTTTAAGTCAATCATGGTCAGAATATCATGGAATTTCAAAATTAGATTTTAAAGGTTATGCTCCTTTGTTTGGTGGATGCGTGGTAGACATGTTTCATTTCCCAATTATTGATACACATTTACCTAGCTGGGTTCCCATTTGGGGAGGAAATAGAATACAATTTTTTAATTATATTTTTAATGTTGCAGATTCCTCAATAACCATTGGCGCAATTCTATTAGCATTAATATATTTCTTCAAACCAAATGCTTTACCTAAAGAGTGGCTAAAATAATTTGAAAAATAATTTATCTAATTTTTTTATGCCTTCTGCAAAAATTATGGCAAGTATTAGATTGGTAATAAACATCATTGGTAACAATATTGCCCAATCTAATATATTTCTTAATAGATAAACAAATAGGAATATTATTGAAGCACTAATGCCTTGTGCAAAATAGTAGTAAATAGCATTTTTTCCTATGTATATTAAAAAATTGCTCTTATGAATAACTATTTTATCTTTAAGATATAATATAGCTGTTAAGGAAAATAATGAATACAACAAATAAATAATGTTAGGTGGAAATTTATCTATATTGTCTAAATATATATCAATTCCTAGTATATAAAAAATTATAAAATATGAGCTTACTAGAGCTATTGTGAAATATAGATAAGTTATTTTAAAATTTTTATTTTTAAAATAATATCCTAACATAAATATAAATAGATAAAATACTACATAATCTATATCTCCTGACTCATACCTATAAATCCATGTTAAAAAATTAATGAGCGTAAATAATATAATCAATAAAGGTAAGTAATATTTTTCAGCTATAAATTTTAATACTAATTGAGCTGTAATCGCAACAAAAAAATATATTTTAAGATACCACATAGAACCCATAACAACAGGTAAAGGAAAAGAGTCTGAGTAATCGTGTACCCACCAAAGCAAAAGTTTATATACGTCGATTTTCTGTGTGTATATGGCATGTGTAATATAGATTAATGTTACAAAAAACATGTACGATAACTGTAACTTGCCTAACCTAATAAAATTCTTTTTAATGTTTATTGATGTGGTTAATCCACTTAATAAAAAAAATATGGGTACATCAATGAGCAGGCTAACACTTCTAAAAAAATCTGGAACATAGGAAACGCCAGACCAAAAACTAGTATGAATAAAAATTACTCCAATACAAGCAATTCCTTTAATGAGATCGATATAAAGATTTCTTATCACGCAGATTTATAATAATATTGCGCAAATATATTATATAAAATAATTAATAAAAATTTTTATTCGTCTATTTGATTAATTGAAATATAAAATATCCTTTAAACAAGTGTATCTTAGATTTTCAATAGCTTTAAAGTTTATAAACTAATTTTTATTTATAATATTTTATAATTAAAGTTAGCATTTGATATAATTACATTAAATTGAAGCTATATCGTTTTGTGTTTCTAAATAATCCCAATCTCCTCTCACTCTTAAAACCTGTTCAATTACATCTCTTACGCATCCTTTACCACCTTCGAGTGGCGATATATAATCAGCAACAGTCAAAATTTCCGAACAAGCATCTTTAGGAGCTGCTCCAAATCCAACTCTTGACATAACTTCGTAATCAGGCAAATCATCTCCCATGTATAGTACCTGATCAGATTTAAGATTATATTTGTAAATAAAATCTTCTAAATCTGCCCATTTATACGTGGAATTTAAATAGATATCTGTGATTCCTAGATAATTTAAGCGCGAAACTACGGATGCATCTCTTCCACCTGTAATTATGCCTATCTTATATCCTTTTTTTAAGGCAAATTGTAAGGCGAAACCATCTTTCGTATTGGTACTTCTAATCATCTCCTTATTCATAAGAATTATACTTCCATCTGTCATCACTCCATCTACATCAAATACAAATGAAGTAATAGAATTTAGTTTTTCCTTATAATTTTTCATGATATAATTTTATTATTGACTCTGTTAATAAATTATAAATTTGGAATAATTTTGAATCTGTAGCCTCTAGAATAGATAAATGCTTCTCTATCACTGATTTATCTAATCTTCTCGCAGGTCCCGTTTGTGCATCATAGGGAGATACACCATCTACTAGTTTGTCTACACCTTCTTTAATGATTGATTTTAACGCATCAAAAGGTATCTCTTGTTTTTTACAAATTTCTTCTGCAATTAAATATAGATGATTTGTGAAATTATTTGCCCAAACTCCAGCCATATGAATCTTCATTCTTTTTTCATAATCAACAAGATAAGATTCTTCTGAAATCCTTTCAGCTAAAGCTAGTAAAGCACCTTCATCAGACGAATTTTCTGCTTCAATGAAAAAAGGTATTTTATCATATTCCAAAGATCGTCCTTGCGTAAAGGTTTGCAGTGGATAAAAAACTCCTTTTCTATATTTCCCTTTTAAAGCAGATATAGGGGTTGATCCAGATGTATGAACTACTAAACAATCATCAAAAGGTATGTAATATGAGATCTCTGATATAGCATCGTCAGAAGTACAAATAATATATATATCCGCCTTTTTAATTTCTGAAATTTTATCTGTATAACTTATGTTGTAATTCTCCGCTAAAAGTTGGGCTTTAGATAATGTTCTATTAAATATTTGTACTAGGTTTACCGTATTTTCCAGTAAAGCTCTTGTTAAATGATAAGCTACGTTTCCAGCTCCTACAATTACAACTGTTTTAAACATTTTTTAAATTTTAATTTCTTAATTCAGCTTTAAATTCCCTTGAATAAATATTAATTAAATTATTCATAACGGCATCAATTTCCGAATCGGTAAGGGTCTTTCTCTCGTCTTGGATGATAAAGTTTAAGGCGTAAGATTTTTTTCCAACCGGTAATTTTTCACCTTCATATACATCGAAAAGATTTATTGACTTTATAAGTATTTTTTCTTCATTAAAGGCTGTTTTATAAAGATCAAAATAATTAACATTTTTATCAACTAATAGAGCTAAATCTCTGCTTGATCCGGGGAATTTTGAAATCTCTTCAAATTTCAATGCTTTTCTTTTAGTTGATAAATCTAATATATTATCCCAATCCAATTCAGCAAAATAGACTTCATTTTTAATTCCAAATTCTTTAAGCTGACTAGGAGAAATAATAGATATTTCTCCTAAATAGGTATTATTCATACTTAGCTCAATACCTTCATCATATAAATTGGAATGAATAGGTTTTTCACTAGGTTGTATTCCTAAAGAATTTAAAAGTTGATAAACTATACCTTTTAAATGGAAAAAAGAGCTTCTATTCTCTTTAGATATCCAATTGTTGGATTGAAAATTACCAGATAATATTAAACCTAACTTTTTATTTTCAAGATAGTTATTTCCAGAAGTTTTAAAATAAACTTTACCTAATTCAAATAATTTAATTTCTTTTTGATTTCTATTATAATTAAAAGATACCGTTTGTAGCATTCCGTAAAGTAATGTTTGCCTCATTACAGATAAGTCTGAACTTAAAGGATTAAGTAATTCTACATAATTGGTATCTTCCATCTTTTTAGTAGTAATGGAATTATTTAAAACCTCATAAAATCCATTAAATTTCAGTAAATTAGTTATACTATCTTCTAAAAGATCTTCCTCATTCTGTTGATTATTATCATAGGTGAATGAAAATTTTTCTGGTATGTCTATATGATTGTATCCATATATACGAGCGACCTCTTCTATTACATCAATTTCTCTAGTAACATCAACTCTATAGGTTGGCACATTTAAGTCTAAAACATCATTTACATCACTTATAATAGTAAAATCTAATGATTTTACTATTTCTTTTATTTGATCTCTATGTATTCGCTTACCTAATATTTGATCAATTTTATGATATCTTAGTACTGTATTGACTTCTTTTATAGGTTGAGGATATTCATCTATAATTTCGCCAACTAAGGTTGCATTAGCCAGTTCTTTAAATAATTCTGCAGCTTTTTTTAACGGTAATAAAGTATTGTTAGGATCTACTCCTCGTTCAAAACGAAAAGAAGAATCTGTACTAATTCCTTCTTTTTTAGATGTCTTTCTAATGGATATTGGATTAAAATAAGCAGACTCTAAAAAAATATTTTTTGTGGTGCTACTTACACCTGATTCTAAACCACCATAAATTCCTGCAAGGCAAAGTGGTTGATCTTCGGAATCTTTAATCACTAATTCTGTTCCATCTAGATTTCTTTCCACATTGTCTAGAGTAACGAATTTAGTTCCTTTTTGAACACTACCTACTTTAAGTTTATTTCCCTTAATTTTATCAGCATCAAAGGCATGTAGCGGTTGCCCATAAGAATGAAGAATATAATTTGTAATATCTACAGCATTATTAATTGGTGTTAATCCAATTGTTCTTAATTTCTTTTGCAACCACTCTGGAGAAGGTTTAACTTCAACGTCTTTTAAATATATCCCTGAATATCTAGGACACAAATTCGCATCTTCAATCTCCACTTGAACAGGATTCGTATTTTCTTCATCCAGTTTAAATTCTTCTATGGAAATAGGTAATAATTCTGATTTTACTTTTCTGCTTTTTAAAGCTGATGCTAGATCACGAGCGACACCAAAATGACTCATTGCATCCGTTCTATTGGGGGTTAAACCAATCTCTAAAGTATAATCACTTGAAGTAGTTAAAATTTCTTTGATAGGCATACCCAATTTTATATGACTATCCAGAACCATAATACCCTCATGGTTCTCACCAATTCCTAGTTCTTCTTCTGAACAAATCATTCCAAAAGAATCTTCACCCCTAATTTTACTTTTTTTTATTTTAAATTCTTTACCTTCTTTATCATAAAGAATAGTACCAATGGTAGCTACTGGAACTTTTTGACCAATATCTACATTAGTAGCACCACAAACAATTTGAAGTATCTCATTTTCATTAATTTTTACTTGTGTAATCTTGAGTTTATCTGCATTCGGGTGCTTAATACAATCTATCACTTCTCCTACAACAACTCCGTTAAAATTAGACTTTGCAGATTCTACTTTATCAACACCTTCAACTTCTAATCCTATATCTGTTAAAACTGAAGCTACTTTTTCTACTGAAAGATCAGTCTTAATATAATCATTTAGCCAATTGTAAGAAATTTTCATTACTCTATACTATTTAAATAAAAAATTCTTATGCAAAAGTAAAATTTACATAAGAATTTTAAAAATTATTATTTTAATTCTTTTATTGATTCAACATTACAGGCATTACTAACATCAAAATATCCTCATTATCGTCTTTGCCATCCACCGGCTTAATTATACCTGCTCTGTTGGAAGTTGACATTTCGAGCGTAATATCTTCTGAAGAGATGTTATTTAACATTTCATTTAAAAACTTGGAATTAAAGCCTATCTTTAATTCTTCGCCATTGTAATCACAAGGAAGACTCATTTCTGCTTTATTTGCAAAATCCAAATCTTCTGCACTTAATTTTAATAAATTACCGTTCAAAACTAAACGTACCTGTGAAGTAGATTTATTTGAGAAAAGAGATGCTCTCTTTAATGAACTTAAAAATAGCTGTCTGTTTATCGTTAAAACATTAGGATTTTCTTTAGGTATCACAGCATCATAATTGGGGTACTTACCATCAATCAACCTGCATACCCATTGGGTTTCATTATATGTAAACCTAGCATTTGTATCATTAAAATCAATCAATACTTCATCATCATATGCAGCCAGTGCATTTTTTAATAAAATTAATGGCTTTTTAGGCATAATAAATTCTATTGGTTCCTCGGAAACTGAATCTTTACGCGTATATTTCACTAAACGATGTGCATCCGTAGCAACAAAACAGCTTTCTGATTCATTAAATTGGAATAATATACCTGTCATTACCGGGCGCATAGCATCATTACCCGTAGCAAAAATGGTGTTATTTATTGCTTCAGCTAATACTGAAGCTTTAATTTTTAATGACTTTTCAACTTCAATTTCAGGAATTGAAGGATACTGATCCACATCATCCAACGCTATGAAATAGTTGTCTTTTTCATCCACGATTTCCAGCTGATTCTCTTTCTTAGAAAAAGTTAAAGGTTGTTCAGAAAAAGTTTTTATAATATCTGTTAGTAACTTAGATGGCACGGCAATCCTATCTTTATCTTCACTTTGAACTCCTATGCTAGTCTTCATAGTTGTTTCACCATCTGAACCATAAATAGTTAAACGATCCTCGTCCAAATCAAATAAAAAATTCTCTAACACAGGTAAAGATGAATTACCTCCGGTAACTCCACTGATAAGTTGCAATGCCTTTAATAGATCACCACTTGAAACAATAAATTTCATATTCGAATCTTTGTTAAATTCCTTAATCTTTACAAAAATAGTTTTTTAATAACAAAAATCACTTATTATTTTTTATTTTTTTCTTAATTTAAGGATTTCAATTCTAAAATTGATTTCTAGAAGTTTTAAGTTAAATCTATCTTCTTTATATTTTTTATAAACTAATATTAAAGATACCCGCGGTTCAATTAAGCAATTATGGTTTTTAAGATGTTAATATTTCGATTATTTAATTTGTTTATCAGTTGTATAACAGTAAGCGCCATTATTTTAGATAATATTCTGTTTTTAAATCCGTCAAAAGATTTAGCATAGTTTCGGCGAATCATAAATTGGTCGCATAATTGAGAAAATAATGTTTCAATGCGTTTTCTTGATTTTCTAAACAGATAAGTCTGTGGCTTATAGTCTTTTTGATTGCTACGCATTGGAACTTCAAGTTTGATTTGATTGTTGGGAAATAAATCTCTCTGATAATCAATGCTTAAATAGCCTTTGTCTCCTAGAATAGTACAATCAGAATACATCGATTTTATGTTTTTAAGGTAATGAATATCATGTATTGAAGCCTGTGTTAAATCAAAATCGGTAAATACTCCATCAATAGTACAGACAGCATGGAGTTTGTAACCATAATAATGATTTCCTTGAGAAGCACAATAACCTTTATCCGGTGCTGTCAGGTAGGTTTCTTTACAGATAGAACTTCTCAAACTACGACTTAACTTACAGACCTCTAGGGGCATACTATCTACTATATATAAATCTTGTTTACCAATGCTTTGTACCAAATCTTTTCGTAATAATTCTCGATGATAAAACAAACCTCGTTTTCTACGATTATAAACACTTCTTTATACTCTTGAATTCAAATTATCAGGGAGTTTCCTAAATAAATCCCTCTCTGAATCAACTCCCATGAACTCAGAAGTTAAGTCTATAGCTATCAACTCTATATCTGATAGTTTAGGCTTGCGTATTTGATTTCTAAAGTTCATTGTACTTTCTATGGATTGTAAAGTTTCCAATATTTTTTCGTAACTTCGAGTGAAGTTGTTCATGTATTTAATCGTTTGGTAGACAATTAAATATAGTCATTTAATTGAAAATGAACAACTTTTATTTTATTATTCTAAATGCACCACGGGTTAAGGTGTCTTTATTTATTATTGATACTATGTTTGATAAGATATTTAAATAGCAACTTGTGTTATTTAAAAGATTGAATTTATATTTTCACAAAATCCATAACTATCTCCAAATAAAAAAGATTAGTTATTACTTAAAAAATTTATATCTTTGTAAAACGTATGCATAATAATCATTTAAAAAAAATATTGGAATGTATCTAACAACAGAAATTAAAAAAGAAATTTTCGCTAAACACGGTAAGAATGAGAAAAATACGGGTAGCGCAGAAGGGCAAGTTGCCTTATTTACTTACAGAATTAATCATTTAACTCAACATCTTAAAAAAAATCATAAAGATTTTAATACAGAAAGAGCTTTAGTTGCTTTAGTGGGTAAAAGAAAAAGTTTACTAGATTACCTTAAAAAGAAAGACATCAATCGATACAGAGCTATCATTGGTGAATTAGGTATTCGTAAATAAATCATATAGAGGCAATTATTTTAAAATTGCCTCTATATTTTTAAACGTAAAAGAAGAAAATTTCCTATTGTGTTTTTTAGTGAGTTCTAACCATTTATTAAACACACAGAGCACTGAATTCTATTAATCTTAATATCATTTTAATAGACTTGAGTGTTCTCTATGTTTTCTGGTAAGTTTGCTAAAGTGAAATGCAAAAAGTCATTTATCTTCTTTTTTATTATATAATATTTTAATTTAAAGAATTAGTTTTATGGAAATTCCAAAAGCAATTACTGAGAAAATTATTCTAGATGATGGTAGAGAAATCATTTTAGAAACCGGAAAGTTAGCTAAACAAGCAGATGGCTCTGTTGTAGTTAAATGTGGAGGCACTATGTTATTAGCTACTGTAGTTGCCGCAAAAGAAGCAAATCCTGGAGTAGATTTTTTACCTCTAACTGTTGATTATAGAAATAAATTTTCTGCAGGCGGACGTATCCCCGGAGGATTTATGAAAAGAGAAGGTAGACCTACCGATGAAGAAATTTTAACCATGAGATTGGTAGATCGTGTACTACGCCCACTTTTTCCTAATGATTTTCATGCTGAAATTCAGCTCATGATTCAACTAATATCTTACGATGGTTCAATACTACCAGATGCTTTGGCAGGCTTAGCTGCCTCAGCTGCAATTGCTATTACAGATATACCTTTTAAAGGTCCTATTTCTGAAGTTAGAATTATTCGACAAGATGGAAGATATACTATAAATCCTAGTCTAGCTCAAATGAACCAAGGGTTTGATTTAGATATTATGGTAGGTGCATCTAAAGATTCAATTGTAATGATTGAGGGGGAGATGTCCGAAATTTCTGAAAAAGAAATGATTGAAGCGATTGCACATGCTCACAACGCAATTAAAGAACAAATTGTAGCACAAGAAAAATTAGCTTCTAAAGTTGAAAAGTCTTTGATTAAACGTGAGTATTGTCACGAAGAACATGACGAAGAGCTAAGAAAAGAAATTACTGAATTTGCCTTTCAAAAAGTTTATGACATTGCTAAGAATCCTTCAAATAAACACGAAAGAAGTGATAAATTTCATGCTATCTTAGAAGAATTTTTATCTAAATATTCAGAAGAAGAAAGAGCTGAAAAAGAATCTTTAGCATCTACTTATTTCCACGAAGTACAAAAAGATGCAGTAAGACAGCTAATCTTAAATGAGGGTATTCGTTTGGATGGAAGAGATACCAAAACGATTCGCCCTATTTGGTGTGAAGTTGATTATCTTCCTGGCGCGCACGGTTCAGCAATATTCACACGAGGAGAAACTCAATCTCTAACCACTGTAACTTTGGGATCTTCTTTAGATGCCAACCGAATTGATGATGTAATTTTTCAACATGAAGAGAGATTTTACTTGCATTACAACTTCCCTCCTTTTTCAACGGGTGAAGCAAGACCTATACGTGGTGTCTCTAGAAGGGAGATAGGTCACGGAAACTTAGCCCAAAGATCTTTGAAACAGATGATTCCTTCAGATTCTCCGTATACTATAAGAATTGTTTCTGATATATTAGAATCCAATGGTTCTTCCTCCATGGCTACCGTCTGCGCTGGTACTTTAGCGTTAATGGATGCTGGTATACAAATTAAAAAACCTGTTTCTGGAATTGCAATGGGGTTAATTACAGATAAAGAATCTGGAAAATGGTCTGTTTTGTCTGACATATTGGGCGATGAAGATCATTTGGGAGATATGGATTTCAAGGTTACCGGAACTGCCGATGGCATAACCGCTTGCCAAATGGATATAAAAATTCAAGGATTATCATTTGAGATTATGGAACAAGCCTTGAATCAGGCTAGAGATGGTAGATTACATATCTTAGGTAAAATCATTGAAACTCTTCCTTCTCCTAATTCTCAATTGAAACCTAATGCTCCTAAGTTAATTCGTTTAGAAATTCCTAAAGATTTTATTGGTGCTATTATTGGTCCTGGAGGAAAAATTATTCAACAGTTACAAAAGGATACAGAAACTATTATAACTATTGAAGAAAGTGATGACTTAGGCAAAATAGAGATTTCTGGTGTTGACCAATCTAAAATTGATGAGGCTATAGCTAGAATTAAACAAATTGCCTTTGTTCCTGAAGTTGGAACCATTTACAAGGCGAAAGTTGTTTCTATAAAGCCTTTCGGAGCTTTTGTTGAAATTTCTAAGGGAACCGAAGGATTAGTTCATATTTCAGAATTAGAATGGAAGAGAGTTGAAAAGGTGGAAGATTCTGTAAATTTAGGCGATGTTATTGAAGTAAAATATTTAGGTATGGATGATAAGAAAAAAATGAAATTATCTAGAAAAGATACTTTACCTAGACCGGAAAGAACTGATAAAAAGGATAAAACCGAAGAATAATTTATTCTTCAATTAAAAAACGGTAAATATTAATTTACCGTTTTTTTTAATTTTCCGGTTATTAGTTTATATTCAAATTCTAAGGTCTAATTCATATTTATTTTTTTTATGAAAACTTTGGTAGAATCGTCTTTATAAAAATATACATTTGCATATAAATATTTATTACTAAAATTGTCATAAAAATATTCTTTAATCGTATCTTGAAAGCTTCCATTTTTTAAATACCCTTCTATATTTAAAACACCATATCGATCATACTTTTTTAAATACCCAGTTCCTTCCTTACCTAAATCTACAAAATACAAGGTATCTCCATTAAGATTTAAGGCTAAGTATTCATTTATGAGATTATCATTAGGATCTAGAAAATATTGCAAGGTTAATTTACCTTCATAAAACTCCTTTTGCTTCCCTATCGGATGATTTTTTCTAAAATTTAAAAGAGATAATGTATCTCCATTAGAATCAAATTCTAAAGAAACACCGTCTCTTTCTCCCAATTGATTAAAAGTAATATACTCAGAAAGGGTTGTTCCGTAAAAATATTTTTTCCATATACCAATATGTTTTCCTTCTTTTAATTCTCCTTCCTCAAAAGAATTAATGCCTCCATAACCATAAATTTTAACAAATCCATGAAGGGAATTATTTAAAGAGTTTATTTCTATAGAATCTTTTTTAACAGTAAAAGTAGAATCCGTAAAAAATACGATTTTAATTGGTGCCTGGATCTCTTCTTTTTTACTACATGCAAATAAAAAAATACTGATAGCTAGAAGAAATAAAAAACTTCTATTCATAATTATTGAGCTCTTAAAAATCTAATATTTGAATTTTCAATCTCTCTAGTATCACCAAACATTCCTTCACATTTTTCCGTTCCAAAATCGGTAGCACCTCTGCCTGCTCCTCTTGAGCAAAAATCATCATCAAAAAATAATTGCCCTCGATGAACTCTAATTACAATTTCCACATGAGTTCCTCCAAAAGCAGCAATATCTCCAGCCAATAGATTTTTTTTATCAATCAATTTCATTCTTGAACTTTCTCCATTCCATATTTGTTTGGCTGATAGGTATTTTCCTGAAACTACTGTATTTATACCAGCAAAAAACAATGCTTCTCCAACGAAGAAATTACAAGCCCAACCCTTATTACCCCCATAAACAACTACTAAATAATTGGAATTCCACTTATCATATCCTTTTTTAATTGAATCATAAGCGTTTTTATTTACATTATATTCATTTACTCCTGAAAGTAATAATATATATTTTTTCTGTGCTATATTTAATTCCCCACTACTCCACCATTTTTCAAAGGATGATTTTATAGGAAAAAAAAATGGTTTTTTAGAACCTCCTAATAATAAATTTTTGGTCAGAAAATACCCTTTACCACCATAGAAATCTTTATAAGAATTCATTATAATATTATCTTTAGCTAACTTTTCAGTTGATTCTACAATTTTTGAATTCATAGATTTAAATTATAAATCCAGTAAATATATATATTTTATGTTATTTTTTTATATATGAGTGCTTTATTTTTAAATATAAATTATTTATTATGGTTTATTTTATGTTAATAAATATGTAAAAACTAATAGGCTTTTATTGAAATTTTAAATTACTTAAGGACATTTTTAAAAAAATTCTTTTTAAATTATCTAATAGTAATTTTATTCAATTCTTCCTCTTAACTTATCTCTGTAAAGGTGTTCATTTTCTTGCTCCATGCATACAAAAAATACTTTATTTAAACTTATGTTTTCTTTTTCCAAAAAGTTAATGACTGAAGAAATTGCTATTTCAGCAGCCAAGGGTTTAGGAAATTTATAAATCCCTGTACTTATATTAGGGAAAGCGATAGATTTCAATTGCAATTGATTCGCTATTTTTAACGAATTAATATAGCATAAACTTAATAATTCCTTTTCTTTATTTATTCCTCCGCTCCAAACTGGCCCTACTGTATGAATGACATATTTGGATGGCAGGTTACCCGCAACTGTATATACAGCTTCTCCTACTTTACATCCGCCCTGTCTTGATCGAATTTTTTTACATTCTTCCAAAATTTCAATCCCTCCTTTTCTGTGTATTGCCCCATCTACTCCACTTCCTCCTAATAATGACGTATTTGCAGAGTTAACTATTCCATCTACTTCTATATTCGTAATATCTGCACTACAAACTTCAATTTTCATTGTTTCAATATTTTTCTTTAAAAATACATTTTATATCCACATAATCTGTTAACCAAACTCCATTTTCTGAACAGTGAAATATAATTCCATCTTTATATATTTGGTTTGAACATATGGTTAATACGACAGTCTTTCCATGCCTACACCCTACTTTTAATGCAGTGCTTTCATCTACACTTAGATGCACAAATTGCCGACTCATTTTTTGGATTCCTTTTTCATTTATAGAAGGAAGAAATTTTACCGCTGTTCCGTGATATAGGTATTCGGGCGGGCATACAGACTTAAATTCCATATTTATAGATATGGAATGTCCTTGATTGGCTCTTATTTTGGTTTGATCTTCATTAAAAGAATATCTTTTCTTCTCATTGGTATCAACAATTTCTTCTAAATCTTTCTTTGTGAAATTTACATTATTCATCACTGATTTTTGGATTAAATCATCAACATCTGCCCATCCGTTTTCATCTAAATTCAACCCTATTTTTTTAGGTTCATGTCTTAAAATAAAACTTATAAATTTTCCTATTTCGATTTTATTTTTTTATTCATAAGTCAATATAAAATATTAATTATATTTAATTTATTCTAAAAATTTCGTATTTTAAATTACAATCTTTAGCTACTAAACTCCATTTAATAATTAAGTTTACTTTTATCTTCAACTTGTTTGGCTAATTTTTGAGCTATAACACTTACCACAATAAGTTGTAAAGCATGATACAACATAGTAGGTAATAATATAACCCCTAAGGACATTGAATTAGGAAATAAGACTTTAGACATAACTGTTCCATGTACTAAAGATTTTTTGGAACCACAAAAAGTAGCTGTAATTTTATCTTCTCTATTGAAATTTAATAATCTAGATAGTAATGTTATCAAGTAGTAAGCAATAAAAAATAACACAACCATACCTGCCCCACATAAAAATAATTTGGTGATACTAAATCCGTCAAAGGCATGTTGTGTAAAAGATTCACAAAAGGCTGTATAAACGATGGATAATATTATGGCTTGATCAAACTTTTTTAACCCTTTATTATATTTTTTAGCAAACTCTCCTAAATATTTGTTGAGTATAATCCCTACAATTACTGGTATAATAACTTGTATAACCAATTGAATCATTACGTGCCCTAAGGCTGGACTATTATTTTGTCCTGAAATTATTAATCCAACCCATAAAGGAGTTACAAAAACCCCTAATAAACTTGAGATACTGGCATTGAATATAGCTGCAGGGATATTTCCTTTAGCAATTGATATCATTACTACTGAAGATGAAACAGTAGATGGTAAAGCTGCTAAATAGAATATACCTAACCATAATTGTTGGTTTTCAGCACCTGTAAATAATCCTCTTAAAGGCAAAATTAATAATGGGAATACTATAAAAGTAAAAAGATGAATTAAGATGTGTAATTTCCAATTTGATAGACCTGCTTTTAAATCCGATAAACTTAATCTTAATCCATAAAATAAAAATATAACAGATACTCCTATATTGGTTAAACTTTTTAATGAAAATGTTCCTTCTGAAGAACCTAGCGATGGAAAAAAATAGGCAAGAATAATCATTAAAAGGAGTAATATTAAAAACTCGTCAATTCCAATTTTTTTCAATGTTTTCATTACTATTTTATAATTTTTAAAAAGTTTATTAATTTTTAATATGAGTTTCAATGGAACGAAATTTCGAAAAAATTTATATATTGAAATCTAAGTTGAGAAAGTAACAATTATAAATTTACATCTCTTAAAATTAATGTTTATAAAATAAATTTTAGATATTTTACGACAATAACCACTATTATTTATATAATATAATATAATCAATTATTAAATTTTATATAAATATTTTTACTAGAACAATTGAGCAATAAAATAATTTTTCTAAAGTTCAAATAAATAAGCTTGTTATAAATAATTAGTTAATTTTTGTACTTCTCTTCTAATTCTACATCCATTTTATCATAGGTATCTATAATCTCTTTTTTAGGCTTTTCAGTGCAAAGGCTTATTATAATGATCATTACTAACGAAAGAAAAAATGATGGAATTATTTCATAAATCCCTGTTTTATCATATAAACCTGCATATACCCAAACTAAAACTGAGATTCCTCCAGTTAGCATACCAGCCAAAGCTCCCCAGGCATTGGTTCTTTTCCAAAATAAAGAAAGTATAATTAACGGACCAAATGTTGCACCAAAACCAGCCCATGCATTGCCTACTAAATTTAAAATACTATCTCTGGGAGTAAGCGATAATATAAAAGCTATTATAGCTACCCCTAATACTGAAAGCCTGCTAACTATCATCGCTTGCTTTTCTGTGGGTTTTTTATTTATAAATGCTTTATATACATCTTCTGTAATTGAGCTTGATGTAACCAAAAGTTGTGAAGATATAGTACTCATAACCGCAGCCAAAATAGCAGAAAGCAAAAATCCAGATATCAATGGATGAAACAATACTCTTGCAAAATAAATAAAAATTGTTTCAGCTTTTTCTTTAGACGAATCAAAAATCATCATACTATCAATATCATATTTATGTAAATAAGCAATCCCTATTAAACCCACGAGCAGTGCTCCCCCAACCGTAAAGATCATCCAACTTATACCTATTCTTCTAGCTTTAATTAAATCTTTCACAGAGTCGATAGCCATAAAACGAACCAGAATGTGGGGTTGTCCACAATACCCTAACCCCCAACACAATAAGGATAAGACACTTACTTTAGTTGTACCAGTAAATAAACTCAAATAGGTATTATTTTTGTTTTCGATGATTTCCAGCGTATCCATAGGCCCACCTAAAATCACAACCGCAACAATAGGTACAGTAACTAGAGCTAATACCATTATAGTCCCTTGTACAAAGTCCGTAAGACTAACGGCAAGAAAACCTCCTAGAAATGTGTAAACAACTACAACCAAACTAGTGAGACACAAGCCTACATTGTAATGCATACCAAAAGCAAACTCGAATAATCTTCCCCCAGATACCATACCTGCAGAGGTATATAAGGTAAAGAAAATTAAAATTAAGACAGACGATATAACCCTTAAGAGCCTTGATTGATCTTGAAATCTATTTTCAAAAAACACAGGTAAAGTAATGGAATTACCTGCCAATTCTGTATATATTCTCAATCTAGGCGCTATATACAAATAGTTTAAATAGGCTCCCAATGTAAGACCTATGGCAATCCAAGAAGCCGACAATCCGGAAATATACATTGCTCCAGGAAGCCCCATAAGTAACCATCCACTCATATCTGCTGAACCAGCAGATAAAGCTGTAACTGCAGCCCCCATTTTTCTACCCCCTAATAGAAATTCTTCAGTATTTGCCGTTGATTTTTTATAAGCATAAAAACCTATGGCTACCATTAAAATAAAGTATAGACTAATTGATATTAGCTCGTATAAATCCATTTTTCTTTGATTAATAAAGATTTTTACAAATTAAAAAAAGAATTCTAAAATCTAAGGAATTTTTAATGAATATTTTGTATATATATCTATAATTTCTTTTTCTTTCTTACATTTGCTATTATAATTCATCCTTATGAAGGAATATAAATCTATTCTTATTGTTTTAGTTAAATTTTTCTGTGTTTATTTAGTTTTAATAGGTCTTTATTATTTATACTTAAATTTCTATCAAAATAAACTACAAACTTGCGATCCTTATACTGAAATTGTAGCTAAACAATCTGCTACTTTATTAAATTTTGTATCGGTAAATAGTATGGCAATACACATCAATCATAATAATTTTATGTTTTTTGCCATAGATAGTAAAATCAGTAGTATTGTTAACGAAGGCTGTAATGCATTATCTGTAATAATACTTTATATAGCTTTTATCATCGCTTTTGCTAATACTTGGAGAAATACAACCATCTTTTTACTATCATCAGTCTTAATTATATATATAACAAACCTTATTAGAATTGCTTTTTTAAACTATATATTTCACACCTTTCCCAGTTATTCAAATTTAGCACATGATTATATATTCCCGGTTATTATATATGGAATAATTATATTTTTATGGATGGTGTGGATTAAATTTTTTGTTCTAAATAAACCTGCCTACGTAAATGATAAGAACAATTAAAATCTTTGGAATTATAATTTTTATTTTAGGTTTAATCTTAGTTAGAAGATATGAAAGTTCTCTCTTTTATGATCCTTTCTTAGAATTTTTCAAAAAATCAAATTTTAATCATTTATCACCCCCAAACTTCCATACAATACGTTTATTTATTTCCTTATCATTAAGATATAGTCTCAATTTAATTCTAAGTCTATTAATTATTTATTTATGGTTTGGCGATAAAAAAATCAGCGTTTTTTCCTTTTATATATTTACGATAGGATTTGCGATATTTTGCGCGTTATACTTTGTTTCAATATGCACAAACTTTAGTTTAGGCTATATGCCTACCTTTTACATACGCAGAATATTAATACAACCTATATTTCTATTGATATTAATCCCCGCCATTTACTACCATAAACATTTAAAGAAAACTAATTCCCCAAATTATTCTCGGTAGAATTCTCAGTTATTTGGTTGGTTTCAGTAGCAACTTTTTCTGATAATTTTTCCTTTAATTCTTTTCTTTTAATACTTTGAGATTTACCTATATATCCCCCAATAGCCCCTAAAATTAATCCTAAACCCGCACCAAATAAAGATCCGATAACTAACGGAAAGGTAAATATTGGATCCGTACCGTTATGTTGTAAATATGCAATTGCTCCTCCAATGATTAAACAAAGAATACCTATTATAATTGAACTTTTCATATTTTGAATTTTTATTTTATATGTAAATTTATAAAATTTTATTATATATTTTGTCTTACTACTTCGTAAAGAAATACTCCACAAGCCACAGAAACGTTTAGCGAATCTGTCTTTCCATACATAGGTAATTTCAATTTTTCATCGGCATTTTTTAAAATATCTCTAGAAATTCCTTTTTCTTCATTCCCTAAAACTATGGCTATTGGTAATGCTAATTTTTCTTCATAAATACTCTTATCCGTCTTTTCAGTCGCACAAACCGTTTTAATTCCGCTTAATTTTAAAAATTCCAAAGCTTTTAAAAGGTTCTTTTCTTTACATATTTTAACATTAAAAAGAGCGCCAGCTGAAGTTTTTATAGAATCTGAATTTACTGGAGCTGAACCTTCATCTGGTATTACGATAGCATCAACCCCAACGATTTCTGCTGTTCTGCATATGGCTCCAAAATTTCTTACATCAGTAAGGTGATCTAACATTAATATAAATGGCATTTTACCCTTTTCAAACAATTCTGGAATTACATCCTCTAATTTATAAAACTGTACCGGAGAAAGAAATGCACATACTCCTTGGTGATTTTTTCTCGTAAGTCTGTTTAATTTTTCAACAGGTACATATTTAGCTTTTATACCTGCTTCGCCTAACTTTATTTTTAATTCTCTAATATTATCTCCTAACAAACCATTTTGAAGAAATACTTTATCAAAAACTTTCCCTGCCTCAATCGCTTCTATTATTGGATGAATACCGAATATAAAATCTTTTTCCATAAAGCAAATATATAAATCTTTAAAAAGATAGATTTAGACTCTTAGCTGTTAAATAAATTTAATTTTTATAAAACTATTTTGTTCAATTGCTTTATTAATTTCATTGTAGAGTTTTTCTTGATTAAAATTCAATTCATTTCTTATAACTGCTGAATCTATTTGTATATAAAGAATTTCATTGTCTATAAACATCCTTGTAGTATGTTCAAAAATTGAAGGTCCCATCAATTCTCTCCACAAATTTTGAATTTCTACAATCAATAATTTTTCCTCTATTCCTAATGTCTTAATTAAGTTTTTAATTGCAGAATTGCTGGTTTGTTCTTTCCTTCGTATACTCATATTGATCAATGAAACTAATTTTTATAAAAAAATAGAATCAACTTAAATTTACTTGTAATAATTTAATTATTTTTATAGCTAATTTAATGAAATATAACACATATATGTATACTAAAAACACGTTATTAGGGAAAAAATTAGTTTTACTAATTTCCCTGTTTACTTTTTTTTTAGTGGAGGCTCAGGATTATTCCGGATACAATCCTTCATCTACAATGATAAACGATTTAGTTCATACTAAATTAAAGGTTGGTTTTGATATCCCCAACGAAAAATTATTGGGGGAAGAGTGGGTAACACTTAAACCGCATTTCTACCCTACCGACTCTTTAACTTTAGATGCTAAAGGAATGGAAATTTCAACAGTTAAATTAGCCAATGGAAAGGATTTAAAATATTCTTACCAAAATTCTAAGTTAAAAATTCAATTAGACAAAACTTATAAGAAAGGGGAAGAATACGAAATATATATAAAATATACGGCCATCCCTTCTACTGTCACACAAAAAGGTAGTGCCGCCATTAATTCTGCTAAAGGATTATATTTTATAAATCCTAGAGGCGAGGAAAAAGATAAACCTACCCAAATCTGGACACAGGGAGAAACTGAAGCTAGTAGTTGCTGGTTCCCAACCATAGATGCGCCAAACCAAAAAACATCTCAAGAAATATATATTACCGTTCCTGACCAATATGTTACATTATCTAATGGAGTTTTAAAAAGTGGCATAAAAAATTCTGATGGTACTAGAACGGATTATTGGAAATTTGACCAAAAACATGCTCCTTATTTATTTTTTATGGGAATCGGTGATTTTGCAGTGGTGAAAGATAAATGGAAAAATATTCCTGTTGAATATTATGTTGAAAAAGAATTTGAGCCTTACGCTAAACAAATTTTTGGCGATACTCCTGACATGATTGAGTTTTTTTCCAATAAGTTGCAGTACCCTTATCCTTGGGAAAAATACAGCCAAATGGTAGCTCGCGATTATGTTAGTGGCGCCATGGAAAATACTACCAGTACTTTACACGCAGAAAATGCTCAACAAAAACCAGGTCAATTGATAGACAAAAATAGTTGGGAACCTGTAATTGCTCACGAACTTTTCCACCATTGGTTTGGGGATTTAGCTACCAATGAAAGTTGGGCTAACTTACCCGTGAATGAAGCTTTTGCAAATTATTCTGAATATTTATGGCTAGAACATAAGTATGGAAAAGATTATGCTGAAGAACATCGTGCCGAGGAACTTGATGGTTATTTAAATGGAGGGGAGAATTTTACTAAAGACTTAATTCGCTTTCAATATAAAGACAAAGAGGATATGTTCGATGCCGTTAGTTACAATAAAGGTGGATTGGTTTTACATATGCTAAGAAATTACTTGGGAGATGATGCATTTTATGCCGGAATGAATCTATATTTAAACCAAAATAAATACAAAGCTACTGAAGCTCATCATTTACGTTTAGCTTGGGAAGAAATTAGCGGAAAAGATTTAAATTGGTTTTTTAATCAATGGTTTTTTGGTAATGGACATCCCAAACTAAAAGTTTCTTATACTTATAACGATACTAAGAAATCTGTAACTGTTACAATTACCCAAACTCAGGAACCTAAATTTCAATTCCCACTGGATATTGATATTTATGAAAACGGCAAAGCCAATCACCATCAAGTTTGGGCTAAAGCCACTGAAACAAATACCTTTGAAATACCTTCCAAAACAAAACCTCAATTGGTTAATGTAAATCCAGACAATATATTATTGGCTGAAATAACTATGGAAAAAACTCCTGAGCAATACATTTATCAGTATAAAAATTCACCGGAGTATTCCTCAAGAAAAGAAGCCATTCATAAAGTGGCTGATTTGCAGACTTCCAACCCACTAGCTTTAGAAACTTTACTGCAAGCTGCTTCCTCTGACCCTTTTGAAGGTCTTAGAGTTTTTGCCATTTCTCAATTAGATTTAACAAATCCAAAGGTGAAGCAAAAATCTGCCTCGGTTTTAGAAAAAATTGCTACTTCTGATAAGAAAACTTTAGTACAAGCAGAAGCTATTAAACAATTAGGTGAATTAGATGCGGCGAAATATTTAAATTTATTTAAGAAATCTTTTGAAAGTCCTTCTTATGGAATTAAAGCGGCAGCCATAGAAGCTAGTGTAAAAGGAGATAAAGCTTTGGGTAAAGAATTGGCGGATAAAGTGGATGATAAAAATCCTGGTAAAGATTTAGAGCTTGCTATTGCAAAAGCTTTAATTGCAAACCAAGACAATTCTAAACTAGATTTAATATCTAAAAATTTCTTAAATCTACTAATGTATGCAAAATCTCAACAAGAAGCAGATACTTATTTTGCTATACTTAGAACTATTATGAGTGGAGATTACCCAGTTGAAACTAAAAACATTGTAGATTCAATTGTTAAAATCTATCCACAAGCAAAAAAATATAGTTTTGGAGATCTTATGAAACAAGTGATGGAAGCTTCTTTACAGATGAAGCAAGGAGCTTTAAATATCAATCCTTCTAACAATAGTTTAAAGAAACAAGTTTCAATGATCTCTGAGGGATTAAATAAAATGATGTAGAATAAAAGATATTTCTTTAATAAAAATGGCTTTCATTTAGAAAGCCATTTTTATTTTCTAACTTTACGTTTAATTTCAAAGAAGCCTATTTATAATGACGATAATTGTAGCTATGGATGAAAACCAAGCCATTGGAGGTAATAATCAACTTTTATGGCATTTACCCAGCGACTTAAAACACTTTAAAAAATTAACGCAAAACCATGTTGTAATTATGGGTAGAAAGACTTATGAATCTTTAGGAAAACCTTTACCCAATAGAACGAATGTTGTAATTACCTCTAATCCGAAATTTAAAGCTGTTGAAGATGTTATCATACATCATTCTATAAAGGAAGCTTTACAATTTGCAAAAAGTAAAGATGATAATCCGTTTATTATAGGTGGAGGAATCCTCTATAAGGAAACTCTTAACCTAGTTGATAATTTAGAAATTACGCTTGTAGAAACTAAAATTGATCAGGCGGATACTTACTTTCCTTCTATTGATTATTCTCAGTGGAAAAAAACTAAGGAAGAGTTTCACCCAATGGATGAAAAGCATAGTTATAGCTTCCGTTTTATAAGTTTTGAGAAAAAATAAATTATTTTTTACTTTTAGTAACTTCCCAACCTTTGTCTTTTTTAAAATTTAACAGGAATGTCTGCGTGATAAATGTAGTATGAGGATTGTTATCCTCTGATAATATTGAAAAATCGCTATTGGCTTTGTGCAAATTAAGGATTACTTTTCCAGATTTTTTCCCAGTTAGTTCTATTTTTGGCTCATCTTTTTTATCCAATTGATATTCTATAGACTTAACTTCAACTTGATTTTTTTTCTGATTTAATACCCATGGCTTTGCCTTATCGGTAAGCTTCACCTCATAAGTTAAAATACTATCTTTGCTTAAAAATTTCTTTTTTTGTTTAATAGCCTCAAAAGTAATATAGCCTTCTTGTGCTAATTTCTTATAGGCAGACAATTCTCTTGAATCTTTATTAGGACTAAATTTTACTTCTCCCAAGGACATCAATACGGTTTCGTAAATAGGGTTGACTTTTAAATACTTATCAACCGCATCCCAAGCATTACTTTCAGATAAAGTAGCTTTATCACAGCTTACTCCTAAAAAAAAGAACGAAAAAATGAATAAGCTAAAAGCACATTTGCGTAAAATTTTATGATTTTTCATATAGTAAATTTTAAAAATATCTAATTAATAGCAAAAATCATGCATTTTATAGGTTTAAAATACAAGATATCTATTGCCAAAGATGTTATAAATAGCTCCAAATAAAATACCAACCCAAAAAATTATTCCAGCAACTATCGTCCACACACAAATAACTCTTGTTAATATAGATGCCCTTCTAGATTTAGCATATTTTTTCTCTTCCCAATATTGATTGACTCTTAAAGAATAAAAAAGTGAAAAAACACCTATAGGCGCAAAACATACAATGGTTGATATGATGGCTAAAGCTAAATAATTATCTGGAGGCTTCTGATCTCCCAGAATTTTATCAATATCCTTATCTATGTTTTCTTCTTTCAATCTAAATAATAATAGAATGTTTTTGCTAAATATTTTTAATGCTATTGTCAATTTGGCGCATAATTTCCATTGCAATTTCTAAAGCTTCTTTTCCTTGTTCAAGAGGAATCTGCACGGGCAGGTCTTTCTCAATAGAGTCTGCCAATGATTCTAATTCATCTAAAATTGCATTATTTGATTGTACTTCTGGATATTGGAAAATGATTTTTCTTTTGTCTCCTTTAGAGTTTTCGATAATCATATCAAACGGTTGAATTTCTTTAGGAGCATCTTCCATTTTTATTATTTCAGCTTTTTTTTCTAAAAAATCAATGGAAATGTAAGCATCTTTTTGAAAAAACCTGCTTTTCCTCATATTTTTCATGGAGATTCTACTGGTAGTTACATTGGCTACACATCCGTTCTCAAATTCAATTCTTGCGTTTGCAATATCAGGAGTATTACTTACAACGGCTACTCCACTAGCATGAATATTTTTAACTTTAGATTTCACTACGGATAAAACAATATCCAAATCATGAATCATCAAGTCTAAAACCACGGGCACATCTGTTCCTCTTGGATTAAATTCTGCCAAACGATGAATCTCCATAAACATGGGGTTAACGATAAATGGTTTGGAGGATATAAATGCAGGATTGAACCTTTCTACATGTCCTACTTGTGCTTTTATATTGTTTTGCTTAGCCAATTGAATCAATTGATTCGCTTGCTCTAGACTATTTGTAATGGGTTTTTCAATAAAAAAATGTTTACCTGCTATAATCGCTTTTTCTGCATATTCAAAATGTGCAAATGTTGGAGTAACTATATCTAAAACATCAATTTGGTTCAATAGCTCATCAAAATTCTCATAATATTTATACCCAAATTCTTGAGCTAAACTTTCACCTGCTTCCATATCTAAATCATGAAAACCTATTAATTGGTATTTGGATGATTGTCTTAATAATTTTAAGTGGATTTTCCCTAAATGTCCTGCTCCTACCAATCCTACTTTTAGCATAATTTCTTTAAATTTAAATAATTACTTATTGTTGAGAAAAATACTGATAGTCTTTGATTACAGTTTGAACATAATCCATATCCGTCAACTCCGGTTTGCTCTCATGAATAACACTTTCAATTTTTTCTCGAAGCTTTGAAAGCATACTGTAATCTGATGTAGCCTTGATTCTTGTTAAGGTTTTTGAAATTATTTGTATATCGTTGTCAGACAATTGTAATACTTGTGTAAAAGTTGGTGTATAATTTTCCTCTATCTGGGCTAAGATGGTTTGATCTATTTTCATTTTTGGCTTCGTGGATATAACAACGGTTTTCGCCACCAAATCAGCAACCCTTTGTCTTTTTTCAGTGGTCCCCATCACAACCAACCCAACTATATAATAGAATAAGCTATCTATAATATTTAATAACCAACGTATAAGATAGGTACTAAAACCAGCTTCTGATCCATCTACTTTAACGATCTTCAATTTCATTATTTTTTTTCCGAATGTTTGCCCCTGCATAAAATAGGGGGCCCATAGAGAATAAAAAAACACAGGAATCATCATTACTAAATAAATAGTTATTGCTATAGCTCCATCATTTTCAATAAAAAATTCAAGATTATCTTCATACCAATACGCAACACCTATAAATATAGCTAAGCAGAACAATAAATAACCTAAAATAAACAATGTATCTAAAATTTTTGCCACTACTCTCTCTCCAATATCAGCCAAATTATAGTCTATGGATACATTTTGAGAAGTATTGATTTGAGCTCCGTTCATTGTATATTAATTTTTTTGTAATATTGCAACAAAAGTACTATTTTTTAATGAGAGAAGCTGCTTTTATAAATAAAAACAAACTACAATGGAGCAATTTTGAAAATGCTTTAAAGAGCAAAAAAAAACTTCGTCCGGATGAATTAGCTGATTTGTACTTGCAAATTATCAATGATTTAAGCTATTCCAAAACCTACTATTCTAAAAGCAATACAACAATATATTTAAACGATTTAGCTAGAAAGGCTCATTTCTATATTTATAAAAATAAAAAGGAAAAATCTAGTCGCATAATCACTTTTTGGAAGTATGAACTTCCTTTACTCTTTAGTTCTTACCAAAAAGAGTTTTTATTGTCTTTGATTATTTTTTTATTGTCTGCCGCAATTGGATTATTTTCTGTTTATAAAGATTTAGATTTCGCACGTGTAATTTTGGGAAATGGCTATGTTGATATGACGATCAAAAATATTAAAATAGGAGATCCTATGGCAGTTTATCATCAAACTTCTGCATGGACTATGTTTTTAACTATTACTACTAACAATATTAGAGTTGGTTTCATTTCCTTTCTGGGTGGAATTTTTACGCCAATTTTTACAATTTACGTATTATTTCAAAACGGTATTATGGTTGGAACCTTTGATGGATTTCTCCTTCAATACGGCGTTGGGTTAAGAGCTAACTCTATTATATGGGTACATGGAGTCTTTGAAATTTTTGTAATTATTGTTTGTGGTGCTGCCGGATTAATTTTGGGCAATAGTATATTATTCCCTAAAACTTACACCCGCTTACAGTCTGTTCAAAAGGGGTTTAAAGACGGATTAAAAATTACTTTTAGCACTCTGCCCTTCTTTGTTTGTGCCGGTTTTTTAGAAAGTTTTGTAACTCGCTACACTTTGATGCCATTGCCTGTAGCCATAAGCATTATTGTTGTATCTTTAGTAATTATTATTTTTTATTATATAATTTATCCTAGACTACTAAGAAAAAAATTTGACAATCATGAATTCAATCCAAAAATTTGATTTTGTTGAGAATCGCTCATTAAGCAAAATTATTACCGATTCTTTTCGGTTTGCATGGCTAAATTTAAAATCACTATCCATAAGCCTATTTTATATTTGCTTTATTCCTATACTTATTTATGGTTTAACTTCATACTTATATTTTAACGATTACTTTTCTTCTACATTATCTTTGAATAACACAGAAGGATTTGAGAATTTAAATTTTCATAATTTTATTTTAGAAATTCAAAATTCGGGGTTAATAAGATCATTTTCTTATCTTTCTTTAACATATATTGGTGCGTTGCTTCTTTCCATGTTTATTTCTATTGTCAGTTTTAGTTATATAAAATTATATCAAAACGTGTCTGAAATAACCCCTTCTTCTGTTTGGAAAACTTCTAAAAAATATTTTCCAAAAATTTTATTTTACAATGTTTTATTGATTCTAACAATAATTATAGGAAATTTAATTTGCCTTATCCCCTTAATGTTGTGGAAATTAGGAATAATTGTAACCATCTTGCTTTATATTATATTTACATTTCTCATTTTTTATCTATATATAAAGATCTTATTTAGCCCTCTGTTTATAATTCTAGAGGATAAGGGTGTTTGGGATTCAATTAAAAATAGTTTCAACTTCACTAAAAATATTTTTTGGGAAACCTTTTTATTCTGTTTAATTTTTGGTATTATAACTTCAATGATTTCTTCCTTGTTTAAGCTACCAGGCACTATTCTATTGTACATAAGCTCAATTTTAGGAATAATTAATGATAATGACCCGTCGGATAATACAACGGTTCTAAGCAGTTTATTAATAGGTTTGGGAGGCGCTTTTGGATTTCTTATGTATTCTTTAAAATATGTAGGCACATGTTTTTTTTATTATAGTACGAAAGAAAAAAGACAAGGCTATAATACTTATAAAGAATTGGATAAAATTGGAGTGTATGAGGCAGAGGTTTAAAATACGAACAACTAATTTATCTAATAGATTTGTACAAATTACAGTAGTATTATTTTTATTATTCCCTACTAAGAAATTACAAGCTATAACTGATTCTATTCTATACGATCAAAGTAAAATAAGTCCTGTAAATAATCTTCCGGAAAAACCCTCTAACATCTATACTGGAAAAGATTTCATTTATGAAATCCCTCAAAAAGATTCTGATTCTGACTCTAATTTTTTATCCAAATATTTTGATTGGATCGTTCAAAAAATATTTAATTTTATTAAAAAACTTTTCAACTTTAATACAGAGCAGAATCAAGTAAGTGATAGAAATCTTTTGAACTTTATACTCATATTATTGCTTGGAATTCTACTTATCGTAGGACTCCTATTTCTAATCAAGAAATTTAGAAAAACTATTGGTAGAAATGATGAAGATATTCTATCCGCTGAAGAAGTTGAGAAAAACATTGATACTGTAGACTTTGATCAACTAATATACCAAGCGGTATCAGATAAAAATTATCGGTTAGCTATACGTTTTTATTATTTAAGAATTTTAAAATTAATGGCGAATAAGAAGGTAATTGAGTACCATAGGAATAAAACCAATTATGACTATTTTTATGAGATTAAAAATTATGATTTAAAAAATTTATTTCAATCAACTTCTAAAACTTTTGATTATTCTTGGTATGGGGATTATTCTCCAAAGGAATCGGATTTTTTACTTGCGAAAAGTAAATTTTTAGAACTTCAACAAATGATATCTAAATTATAAAAATGATATCTAAATTATAAACTTACTCTCTTGAATAAACATTTAAAGATCTATATAGGCATTTTTATTATCGTTATTGGTGGGCTGATGTATTTAGAATACCAAAAGCCTAAGCCTGTGGACTGGACGGAAACATATTCTTCTAAAGATAAAATTCCTTTAGGTACTTATTTGCTTTTTCAGGAATTTAGCAAACTTTTTCCACAAAAAATAGTAACCTCTATTTCTGAAACGCCTTCAGCCTATTTATTTGAAAACGAAGAAACCTATGATTCTAATTCTTTATATTTTTTTCTTAATAAAAATTCTACAATCTCTGAGACAGATTTAGAATACTTAAATGATTTTGTTAATGTTGGTGGAGATGTTTTTATTATTTCCAATCATCTACCTGAAGAGTTAGAAAAACAACTTAATGTAGAAACTGATATTATTTACAATTCTAACCGTTTAAAGGATCGAGTAAAGTTAAGACTGGTTAACCCTAGCTTTGAAAAACAAGAATACACCTATAATAAGGTAAACCCATTGACCTATTTCTCTAAAATTGATACTACCAAATCGGTAATTTTAGGGGAGTTGACCCAATCAGGAAATAGAAAGGCTAATTTTATTAAAACTAAATATGGAGAAGGTAATTTCTATATCCATCTACTCCCAGAAGCCTTTACAAATTATTATCTATTGAATGATGATACTTATACCTACGCCATACATTCACTTAATTATATTGACAAAAAAAATATTCTTTGGGACGAACAAAATAAATCTATAAATTCCGTACAGAAGGGAATTCTTATGTATATTTTTTCTTCTCCTGCTTTAACTTGGGCTTGGAGAGTTCTAATTCTAGGATCTATCATCTATGTTTTATTTTTAGGAAAAAGGCTTCAGCGAATTATTCCTATTGTAAATCCTTTAAAAAATACTACTGTGGAGTTTACTAAAACCATAGGAAATATATATTTCAACCAAAGAGAACATCAAGATATTATTAATAAAAAAATTACTTATTTCTTATATTTTGTTAAAGAAAAATATTTTTTAAACACCGCATTTATTGATGAGAATTTTTCTGAAAAACTTCATACAAAATCTGGAGTTTCTAAAGAGATTACTGATAAAATTGTATCGCTCATTCAAAAAAACAGAGATTCAAAATCATCCACGGAAAATGATTTAAAACTAATTAATCAAACTATTGACTTATTTTATACTAAAATTTAACCCTACATGGAAAACGATAAATTTCAATACACAAACAGGATTGACTTGTCCTTATTAAAAATTTCAGCAGATAAAATTCGAGCCGAATTAAAAAAGATTATTGTTGGTCAAGAAGAAGCTATAGACTTGATTCTTACAGCCATATTGGCGGATGGACATTTACTACTGGAAGGTGTTCCTGGAGTAGCAAAAACAGTTCTTGCCAAACTTATTGCCAAATGTATTTCTGCACCTTTTAGTAGAATACAATTTACTCCTGACTTAATGCCCTCAGACGTTATCGGTTCCTCAATATACAATGAAAAAACGACAAATTTTGAATTTAGAAGAGGTCCAATTTTTTCAAATATTGTATTAATCGATGAAATTAATCGTGCACCAGCCAAGACTCAATCTGCGTTATTTGAAGTAATGGCAGAGAGGCAGATTACTGTAGATAGCCAAACTTATTTTTTCCCTCGTCCTTTTACCATTATAGCAACACAAAATCCAGTAGAACAAGAAGGTACTTATCGGTTACCGGAAGCTCAATTGGATCGATTTTTATTTAAAATTGAAATTGATTACCCCAAATTGGAAGAAGAAATTAATATTTTAAAAAATCACAATCAAATTGAATCAGAAAATGAAACTGATTTAGTGCAAGCGGTAATTTCTGCTGAGGATATTATTAATTTTCAAAATTTAGTGAAAAAAGTGCATGTTGAGGACTCTATCATTAATTACATCGCCAAAGTAGTAACTTCCACTAGGAACAATGCCAATCTTTATTTAGGAGCATCCCCTAGGGCTTCTATTTCAATTTTAAATACTTGTAAATCCTATGCAGCCTTACAAGGAAAAGATTTTGTTACTCCGGACGATGTAAAATATCTTGCCCCATCGGTACTCAAACATAGAATTATACTAACTCCGGAAAGAGAAATGGAAGGTCTAACACCTACTTTAGTGATAAAGCAAATTATTGACGGAATTGAAATACCTAGATAGTTGTGTTAAAATTTTTTAAATCTTTATATCTTACCCAACGATTATTTCTAATATTATTAGGATTTGTATTAGCTTTTATTTTAGCTAATTTTATAGAACCTTTGTTTATTCTAGTTAAATATCTTTTCTTACTATATTTTTTAGCAATTATTGCAGATATGTTTTTATTGTATCTTGTAAAAAATGGTATTCGAGCCAATCGTTTATTGCCTGAAAAATTTAGTAATGGGGATGATAATCCTGTACATATCACTTTTGAGAATTTGTACAACTTTCATGTTTCATTATCAGTCATTGATGAGATTCCAATTCAATTTCAAATAAGAAATTTCTTATTCAAAGTAAAGTTAAAAAAAGGCGAGTGTAAAGAATATACGTACCAAATTCATCCTACGAAACGTGGAGTTTATAAATTTGGAAAATTAAATGTATATGCAGAAAGCATACTGGGACTTGTAAAAAAAAGATATATTTTTGAAGAAGGCAAAGACATAGCCGTATATCCTTCCTTTCTACAGCTTCAAAAATACGACTTATTGGCTTTCACCAACCGTTTACATGAATATGGGGTTAAAAAAATACGTAAGGTTGGTAATACCATGGAATTTGAACAAATCAGGGATTACGTTTATGGTGATGATATTAGAAATATCAACTGGAAAGCAACAGCTAAACGAAATCAGTTGATGATTAATCAATTTCAGGATGAACGCTCACAACCGGTTTACTCTGTGATTGACAAAGGCAGAGTTATGTTAATGCCTTTCAATGGTCTTTCTCTTCTTGACTACTCCATCAACGCAAGTTTAGTGATTTCCAATGTAGCCTTGCAAAAAAATGACAAAGCGGGACTGTTTACATTTTCAAGAAAAATTGAAAATAAAATTATTGCTGAAAGGAGAAAATCTCAAATGGAGCTTATCTTAAATACTTTGTACAATATAAGGACTGATTTTGCTGAAAGCGATTTTGGTAGATTGTATGGAAATATTAAGAGAACTATTAACCAAAGAAGTTTAATCCTTTTATTTACAAACTTTGAAAATATGGATTCCATGCAACGACAGCTTCCTTATCTAAAAGCGATTGCTAAGAATCATTTATTGATTGTTATATTTTTTAAAAATGTTGAATTAAAAAAATTGATCAATCAACCTGTAAAAAATACCAGAGAGATTTACCAAAAAGTTATTGCTGAAAAATTTGCTTTTGATAAGGAATTAATTGTTAAAGAATTAAAAAAGAATGGGATACAGTCTATTCTTACAGAACCTGAAAAACTTACCATTAATACCATTAACAAATATTTGGAATTAAAGGCACGCGGTACTATTTAAAGACTACTTACTATGAAAATAACTACTGATATAAGCTCATTTGAAAATCAATACAAAGAAATTGCAAATTTTATTCAATTTGAAGATTTTCCTCTTGCTTTAAAAAGAATCATTGACTTAACGTTAGACACCGAAGAAATTAGCTTTTACAGGGAAGCTCATGATCTTCTGGCTTGGAACGATTACAATGAATCCAATTTAGATGGTAAAAGGGAAAAATATAGCTTATTCCTTCATCAGCTATATACTTTTCTAGTAAAAAAACCTATAGTTCCTTCCACTGACTTATTAGAAATAAAAAATTTAAAAAAAGCTTATAGCAAGTCTTCGTTTGCCTTAGGTCCTATTTCATTTCAACTTAAAGAAGGAGAAATAATAGGGTTGGTAGGTGAAAATGGCAATGGAAAAACTACTTTACTTAGAGCTCTATGTGGAGAACTACTTCCAACAGACGGTGAGATTAATTATCACTTTCATTACCAAAATAATTATGATTTAAGAAGCCGCTTGGTTTACATACCTCAAAGATATACTTCTTGGCAGGGAGCTATCCTCGATCAATTGCGTTTTGCGGCTGCCTCTTATGGAATTAAAGGCGAAGAAAACTTGCTTTTGGTTGAGCTTGTTTTAAGTAGACTGGGACTAAGAAATTACCAAAATTTGCAATGGAAAAACTTATCTTCCGGTTATAAAATGCGTTTCGAACTTGCACGAATGCTTTTACGTAAACCTAAATTATTATTAATTGATGAACCATTGGCAAATTTAGATATCAATGCTCAACAAACTGTTTTGAATGATTTTAAATCCATAGCTAAATCTCCATTCAGACCTTTAGGTATTATTCTAAGTTCACAACAATTGTATGAAGTTGAAAAAGCAGCAGATCAGGTAGTTTTCTTGAAAAATGGAGAAAAAAAATATACTCAATCTAAAATAAATTCTGAAAATTCAACCCACCATGAATTCATAATTGAATTTGAAACTGAATGGCAATATGAAAAATTATATCCAATATTTTCTGCCTTAGAAATCACTAAATTACAATTCAACGGCGGATCTTTTTTGGGATATTTCCCTAAAACTGTAACTATGAATCATTTTTTACAGCTTATTATAGAAAATAACATTCCTATTAAATATTTACGAGATATTTCTAACTCTACCCGTCGTTTTTTTGTTTAAACTACTACTAAAATTTAATTATGTTAAAAAAATTACAATCTAATTTATTGGTAAATCATCCATTACTTTGGAATCTTAAATTAGTTCCTATACTTATTCTTATAGTTATTTTTAATATACTCTTCTTTTTCTTAGGTTATTTTTCTACAAAATTTACCTTTAATAACTATACTAGATTTCCTTATGATCATTACAATGAGCCAAACTTTCCTTTATATGGTATTGCTATACTTTCTTCTTTTCTCACCCTCATAGTTTGGCTAGCCTTTTATTTAAAAAATAACGGATTTAAATCTTTATATCCTAGAACCTCCTTTTCTTTATTCAAGGAATGGATCTTATCTTATTTTATAATTATAGGCGCTTTCCTATATTGCTTTTCCTTTTATCAAGGATCCTTAACCAAAACTAGAAGCTATGCATCATTAGAAGAAACTAATAAAACCTTAGATTTATTAGTGAAAATTAATTATTTAATCCCTAATGTATATTTGAATGATTACAACGATATTGAAAGTGGTATTTTCCCTAATTCCTTATTATCCTTAAAAAATTACCAATATACCCGTAAAGATTCAATATATAGCCATCAGGTGCATGAATGGCTAATCAAGGAAAATAAAGACAGTATTAAAAGTACCCTAAATTCATTTTTAGATCTTCATAAAAAACACCATTTAAAGACTAATTTAACTACTGACACCTGGATAAAATTTTATTATCATCCACCCGAATATATTTTAGATTCTTATTTAAAACTAGATAATTATAAAGATAATTATTATTATTTCAACCATGTATACCATAATATTTTTGAGGCCTATAATTCTTTAGAACCTGTTTTAAAGTTTGTATTAATCACGTTTTATATTGCATTGGTATTCTCTCTTATTATTTTTTCTATTCGAGTTACTCATGCAAAGGCTTGGATCACCTCATTTATTATATTAGGATTGTTGATTTTTACCAGCGGCATCTTTATGGCAATTCTAGATTTTATATCTTTTGGCTATACCTCTCAAAATTTATATACTTATTTCTGGCTTCTAACTTTTTTAATTCTTTTCCTACATCTTGAAAGTAAAATATTAGGTAAAAATAAAACTAAAGGATTTTCCTCTATCTCCTTAAATTTAGTCCTGTGGATTTTCCCCTTTGTACCCTATATAATATTTATAATTTTCATGAATTGGTGTAAAAATTTATCTCCCATTGAAAATAGGTCTAGTTCTTGTATATACTCCTACTTTAGTGAAAATTTAGATAAATTTTTATGGTTAAATTTAATTTTAAGTATAGTAGTCCTGTTCTTTTTTGTAAAACAAATAAAAGTATGGAAATCATTGCCAGAAGAATAATAAATTATCAATTATATTATTTGTAAACATCTATTATATATTTTTATGTATAAAAGGTTTCCACTTTCTCTTCGTATTTTCTTGGTTATAATACTGGTTGTCGTTAGTAGTATGTTTGCTATGGGATTGATAACGTTTTACCAATATGTAAGAATTGCTAGAGAATACAATAATAAGAAACTTGAAAGAAAAGAACAGCTGATTGTAGAAACTTTTGACTATTTACTATCTAAAAAAAATACGGCATCCAGTGAAGTAAAAGATAAAATTGGGAATAAAATTTATGAAATTTCAGACATTAATAATCTTGATATTAATTTTTATTCCTTAAACGGAAATTTTCTTTTAGGTAATAAAATCCCTGATGCCTCCTCAAAATTTATTCCTAAAGAATATTTAAAAAGTCTTAGCATAAACAATGATCGTATAAAGATAAATAAGAAATCCCCACTTACCGGAGAAAACTATGCTACTATCTACCGCTATATTTATAATAATAATTATGAGCCTATTGCCATCATAAATTTTCCTTTTTTACATGATGAATTTTTCTTAAAGAAGGATTTCCATACTTTATTGTATCGATATTTAGTAATTATGTTAATTGTATTGGTGGTAAGTGGCGTATTTTCGTGGTTCTTCTCTCAAACGTTAACACGAAAAATTAAAGATCTAGCCCAAAGACTTAGCGATACTGGAGCGCTAACCAACAATCGCCCTATACTTTATAATTACATTGATGAAATTAGCCCGTTGGTTAAGGCTTATAATATAATGCTTGTAAAGTTTAAAGAACAAACCGATGCTCTTATTAAATCTGAGAAAGACAATGCTTGGCAACAAATGGCCAGACAAGTCGCTCATGAAATTAAGAATCCGTTGACCCCGATGAGATTAGAAATTCAAAGTTTTCAACTAAGATTTAACCCTGAAGATCCTGAGATTAAGGATAAGCTAAATAAATTAACTCGTTCATTGATTACACAAATAGATACCATTGCTTCCATAGCAGAAGCTTTTTCAGATTTTGCGAAAATGTCTATTAAAAAAGATGAAAAAATAAATGTTTACGAAATCGCAAAAAATTCATTAGAAATTTTTCCTTCTCAATATATTGATATAGTTTCTGAAGAAAATATTATACTAAACTTTGATCCAAACTTATTAAATCGCATACTTACCAATCTGGTAAAAAATGCTTTTCAAGCAATCCCGGAAAATCGTACGCCAGAAATTATTGTACGAATAACCCAAGACAATCATAACGTATACTTTTTAGTCATTGATAATGGAACTGGAATTCCTAATGAAATTCAATCTAAAATTTTCACTCCTCAGTTTTCTACGAAATCTAGTGGAAGTGGGCTGGGTTTAGCCATTATTAAAAAAATAATTGAAGAGTACAACGGTTCCATCAATTTTACCTCTGAAGAAGGAGTAGGAAGTGTATTTAAATTTGAAATACCCAAAGGTGAATAATCATTTTCAATTTAGAAAGTTTACTATAAAACAGGAAAATTCTGTTTTTAAAGTGGGTACCGATAGCGTTTTACTAGGTTGCTTGGCAAATATTGATAAGGCTACTCGTTTGCTGGATATTGGTACTGGTACGGGCCTATTATCCTTAATTTCAGCACAAAGAAATCCTTCTATTGCTATAACTGCAATCGATTCAGAAGAAGAAGCTGCTTCCCTAGCTAAAAAAAACTGTTCTGAGTCTTCTTTTTCCAAAAATATTAGAGTGATTCATGAGGATTTAAATAATTATTTTTCAGATTTTCTCTTTGATTATATTATTTGTAATCCTCCATTTTTTAAAGCTTCTAAGCAATTGCATCAAAAACACCCTGTAGCTAGGCAGCAAATTAAATTTTCTTATGATTTACTATTTGCTAAAGCAAAAGAAATTATAGATAAAGATGGTAAACTAGGGTTAATATTCCCTACTGAAAGTGAGAAAGAAGTTCTAAGCAAAGCTGAAAAAAATAATTTTTATCCTGAACGATTGGTTTATATTTCTGGAATTAGAAATGGAAAAATTAAAAGAATTTTTATTGAGTTTTCTTTAAATAAAAAAGAAATTTTAACAGATAGTATTTATATAGAAGAAAGTCCGAGGGAATGGTCTTCGCAATACAAGAAATTAACCGCCGATTTCTATTTATAAAATTGCCTCAAAAGCATCTTCTATATGATTTACTTGCCAATGATTCTCTTTTTTAATAAGTGAAATAATATCAAACCTTACATTGATTTCTTCAGGATAATTTTCTGCATAATGATTGGCTGCTTCAATTAATAATTTCTTTTTATAATCGTTGACTGCTTCTTCTGGATTTATTAAATAATTTCCAGATCTCGCTTTAACTTCCACAATAACCAAATCAGAACAATATAGGGCTATGATATCTATTTCTGCCCGATGAAACCTCCAATTGGTTTCTAAAATAGAATACCCTTTATTTCTAAGATATTTCTGAGCTTCTTTCTCTGCTTCTTTACCAAAGTCATTGTGTATAGCCAATTTATTTTTGTTTAAAAATTTTCTTTTCTATGAAATAGCAACAAATACATCCGAACGTATAAGCAATCATATCTTCCCAACTGAATGAAGTTCCTAAAATAATTCTTACCACCTTATTCTTTATATCTAGAACATCTGCCAGTCTTAAATATTGAGTGAACTCTACCAGATAAGCCAGTAATAATGTTGCTATTATCAACGGTAAAGTTTTAGTTGGCAAGAAGGTTTTAAATGCATAAAATACTAGAAATACAACTAAAAAATCTCCACCATAGGGACGAATAAATGAATCTTTTACATAAATACCAATTACAATCTCTATTAATAGAAAAAATAAAAAAAGGAGAAAAGCTCGTAAACTAAATGTAAATTTCATAGTGCCCGTATTTATAATTTTATAATCTCTATTTCTGAGTTTAACAAATATATTAATTGTTTACTATTAATTCTTTTCCCCATGGATAGCAATGCATTTTCGTAGGATTCGATTTGCTTTTTATGTCTAGATAGCTTTTGTCCTGTTTTAAAATCTAATATATGAAACTCACCATTCAATTCAACCAATCGATCCGGTCGATAGAATTTATCCTCCCAAAGTATTTCTTGTTCTTTATATATTCTAACACCCTCACTAAAAAAGATTTTTAAATATTTATGAGTAACAAGATTAGTAATTAGATCCTTAACAATTGGCAAATCCTGGATTTCTAATACTCCTTTATAAATATATTTTTTTAAAATCGAAGGTAAATCGTCTAAAGATTCTATTTCTGCTAATATTGCATGTATGGTATTGCCGTATTGTATTTCTTTATTCTCTTCTTTATAGAATTTGTGAATCTCTGAGCTTACTTTTAATTTTTTATTCCAACCCTCAGAATACCACTGAATCATTTTATCTTCTATTGGATTAGCTTTACCCTCAGGTTTAAAATTTGTAAATTGAGTGTTAGGATATAACTCAATAACTCCCTTCGCTTCATGTCCTTGGTTGGCTAAAAAACTAGAAATGGAACTTATAGATTTTTCAGATTTCTGCTCAATTAATAAAAATAATTGTTGAACGGCTCTAGTGGTTGCTACGTATTCTATGCACAATTCATCAATCTTTTTTTCAAATTCCTGTTTATCTATTACTTGTTTAATTTCTTCGTTTGTTTCATCTAAACTGGATTTACTTGAGGTGTAGTATTTATCAAAACCTTCGTACAAATCTTCCTCTAAAGGAAACCAATATTCTTCACTATTCGACTTTCTTTTTTCATAACGTGGATAAATAACTAGAGGAAATTCTAATCCCTTGGATTTATGTATAGTCATAATCTGGATAGCATTTCTATGTTCTGGGAATCTAATGGATAATCCTTTACTTTTTATTTCCCAATGTTCTAAAAATTCTGATAAACTTAAGACAGAATTTTTTTCTAATTGTAATATCATATCCAACAATGCCGATATGTATAAGTCTTCTTTACTTCCGAAGTTTAAAGAATTAATAAATTCTTCTGCAAAATCATAAAAACTTAAATTGTTGGATTGCTTATTATGTATTTGTAGGTTGAATTCTTCGCTCAAGAATTTAAGTATCTCTGTGAAACTTAGATTTTGAAGTTTTAAAATTTCTTCCGTAAAATCTTGTATTTTTATTTTATCTAACTTATATAGCTGATATAGCATTCGTATTAAAGGCACTTTATCCTCGGGTTTTTCAATCCAGCGAAAGGCATATATGATTGCTTGTATTGCTGGAGATGAAGCAACTAGAAGGGCTTCTTCTGTAAGTATGGGATAACCTTTTTCAATTATTTTTTCTACGATTGAGTAGCTATGGTTCTTATTTCTTACTAGTATTACAATATCTTGAAAGGCAAAGCCATTACTTAAAGATTCCTCTATAATTTCCACCACTCTTTCTGACATAAAATCATTCTCTTCTTCTTGGGGGGGTACAAAGGATACTTGAACCCTACCTCCTTCTTTTTGAAAAGATATCTGTTGCAATTTATTTCCAAATAAATCTTTGTAATCGGGATTTGAAATCTCTGTATTCGCTAAAAATTGATAGTATTGATTGTTAAAATCTACCACATTGGGTAAGCTTCTATAATTATTCTGTAAATTTTCAATTTGTATGTTTTTTTCTTCGGCGGATGATATAAGATCAATTAAAATTTCAGGTTTGCCTGATCTAAATCTATAAATGGCTTGTTTCGGATCTCCTACTAAGGTGATTGATGTTCCATCGGATACTTTTGCATTTTCAATTAAGGGCAAAAAATTATCCCATTGCAATTGAGAAGTATCCTGAAATTCATCAATAAAATAGTGGTTGTATCTTCCTCCAAGTTTTTCATAAATAAATGCCACTGGCTCCTCTTTTAAATGCCTGCTGATTAACTTGTTTACATCTGAAAGAAATACCACATCGTTCTCCTCTTTTTTTTGGTCTAAAAAGCCTGTAATTTCAGATTGTAATTCTAGGGTAATTAGATTTTTTCGAACGGATTCATCAATTTTAATTCTATTAACCAGCTGTTTTATTTGATTAAAAGCCTTTATCATTTCTGGAGCTATAAGCTTAATATCATCCTCTTTAGGGGATTTCGCTTTTGCATATTTCTCTTCCTCACAAAATTTTTTATAGTTAGCAGATTCAAAATTTAGAAATATATTCCCTTCTAAAGCTATTTTATAAAAAGCGGCTCCCATTCCATTTTTTCCTTGGTAAAAATCAGAAGCTTCCAAACCATGGGTTTGTATTAAAACAACAATTTTCTTAGCAATATTTATTACTTCATCATGATTGCTTTTTATTCTTTTTACCAGTATTTGATTGAGTTTTTTAAAATCTTCAAAATCTTTTTGAGTTACCGATTCTAAATTCTCCAAATGCATTTCCTTAAGAAAATTTTGGGAAGAGCTTAATAGCTCTTTTCGGATATCTGTGGTTGACTCATTTTCAAACTTCCAAAATATATAGTTTAAAATTACTTCTGCAAAGGGATTCTCTGTACCCAATTGGTAGACTAATTCATCTATGGACTGTTTTAAGTACTCGGAAGCATCTAGTTCAACAGAGAAAGAATATGAGAGACCTAGTTCTTTAGTAAAAGATTTCATCAATCGAAGATTGAATTTATCTATAGTGCTTACGCTTAGTAACGAATAATGATGCAATAAGTAAGAAAGTGTCTTGTAAGCTCTTTGATTTAAAATTTCCAGGCTTATCCCTAACTCCTCAGAAATTAATTTTAAAACAATATTTTCTTTGTATTTTGTTTTATCAGAAAATTCCTTTAACCAGTTAAGAATCCTCACTTTCATTTCGTTAGCCGCCTTATTGGTAAAAGTTACGGCTAAAACCGATCTTACCGTGTCTAAATTTTCATCTTTTAATAGTATGGTAACAAACTTCTTTACCAATGTAAAAGTTTTCCCTGCTCCAGCAGATGCATTGTATATTGTATAGTTTGTTTCCATAAGTGTTTTTTCACTGGCTAAAACAAAAGTAATTAAATTGTTTGGGCTTAGAATTTGAACTAATAAAAAATTTTAACTATAAAGTTAACCTCATCAATCTCAAAAAATATAAATTATTTTTTACATAGATTTATTTTATTATTTTTTCACAGCTCACTCTACCAATTTCTTGATATTTATTTTTTTAATAATTCTACCTTATCATTATTAAACTGTAGTATATAGGTCGCTAGCTTATGAATTTCATCTTTATCGTGGCTCACAAAAAAGATAGTAGGTTGTAAGCTTTCGTAAATTTTAAGTATTTCCTCTTGTAATTTTGTACGCATGGGAAGGTCTAAGGCGGATAAGGGCTCATCTAAAAGTAATAATGAAGATTCTGTAGCTAACACCCGCGCTAAGGCTACTCTTTGCTTTTGTCCTCCGGAGAGTTGGTGAATTCTTTGCTTGCGCAAGTTTTGCAAGTCCATGATTTTTAAGAGCCGATGAGTCAACTCCGGGTTATGTTTATGGCTTCTGCCAAAATCTATGTTTTGTTCTACGTTCATATTGGGAAAAAGGGCATAATCTTGAAACATAAAACCCAGTTTCCTTTTTTGTGGTGGTACATTCATTTTTTTTTCTGAATCAAAAAAAACTTGTTTCCCAACTTTTATTTTCCCCCTCTCCGGAGTTTCCAATCCGGCTAGAATACGTAAAAATGTAGTTTTGCCTGCGCCTGAGGGTCCAGATAGACCTATGATTTCTTTTTCAGGAATCTCTGTATTTATACTAAGATTTTTTTTACCGTTGGGGGTTAAAAAAGAGTATTCTAGGTTAATTTGAATCATGGTTGGGGTTATAAGGTATTCATTTTAAAATTTTTGTTTATACTATAAATCAATACCAATAGAAAAAAAGAGATTATAAAAAGTACCAAGGAATATTGATGAGCGGCTGGGTAGTTTAGGGCTTGTACTTCATCATAGATTGCTATGGAAGCTATGCGGGTTTGTCCCGGAATATTCCCTCCCACCATTAAAACTATACCAAATTCCCCTATGCAATGGGCAAAGGTGAGTGCTACACCGGTGATAATAGAGGATTTTATATTGGGTACTAGAACCTTGTAAAAGGTCACCCAAGAAGATTTACCCAAGGTGTAAGAGGCTTCTTTGTAACTTTTAGGCAAGGAACTAAAACCATTTTGAATGGGTTGTACCATAAAAGGTAATCCGGCAAGGATACTTGCAATTAAGATTCCCTGAAAAGAAAACGCCCAACGTGTATTTAAATATTGATCCAGAAAGCTTCCTAAAATATTTTCCGGGCTAAAAGCAACCAGTAAGTAATACCCCATAACGGTAGGAGGTAGTACCATAGGCATACAAATGAAAGCTTCTATAGGTGCTTTAAATTTAAATTTACTATACGTAAGCCAATAACCTATCGGTAAGGCAATAATAAGTAATATTAGAGTCGTTGAAATGGCTAATTTCCCTGTTAGAAATAAAGTATTTAAAAAGTCTGAATTCAATTATTTATTGTTTTTTTATGGCTAGTCCATATCCGTACTTCTCCCATAGGGAAGAGCATTTAGGGCTTACGATGTAGTTTAGAAAAGTTTGTGCTTGTTTATTATTTTCCTGACCTTTAATTAATACCGCAGCTTGAGCAATCGGTAATGCTTGATTTTCTGGTAGTACATAGTACTGTCCTTTTTCTTTCATTTGTGGCGCTAAGGCTAAAGAGAGGGCAATAAATCCTACTTCTGCATTGCCAGACGAAGCAAATTGCGCGGTTTGATTGATGTTTTCTCCCCAAACTATTTTATTTTCTATTTGATTATAAAGGTTAAATTTCTTTAAGAGATTTACAGCGGTTTCTCCGTAAGGGGCTTGAGAAGGATTTGCAACGGCTATTTTTTTTACTTGTGGAGAGGTTAGAATGGATAAACCTTTACTGACCTCTATAGAGGAACTCCACATCGCTAACCTTCCGTAACAATAATTTATAGGTAAACCCTCTGCCATTCCTTTTTTTACTATACTTTCAGGAAATTTGGTATCTGCAGATAAAAATAAATTATAAGGGGCTCCATTTAAAATTTGTTGAGTTAAAGTCCCCGAAGATCCATAAATCATTTGCAATTGTACTTCTGGATTTTCTTTGGTATACTGCTCTTTAATTTCATCCAATACATACCTTAAATTGGCGGCGGCTGCAATGGTTACTTTCTGCTCTTTAGGACTACATGAAATTATAGTTAGAATTGCAGATATGAATAGAATAATTTTAATCTTCATAGATATATAAATAGGATTAGTGTTGACCTCCTTTTCTAATTTTAAATAGATGTAAAAGAGTTGGGAATAATGCTTCCATTGATTCTTTGGCTCCGTTGGTAGATCCGGGAAGCGTAACAACCAATGTTTCTTGAATTAACCCGGCAACGCTTCTGGATAGCATGGCTAGGGGAGTTCTATCTTGTCCGTAAGCTCTCATGGTTTCCGCTACCCCTGGTATTTCTTTTTCAAGTAAGGGTTTAACCGCCTCCGGGGTTACATCTCGTTGAGACAATCCCGTACCTCCGGTAATCAAAACCATATTTATTTCTTGCTCCGTATATTTTTTAATCTGATTTTGAATTTCGGTTACTTCATCAGGTATAATGATATAATCGGATATTTCAACCTCACAATTTTCTAATTTTTCTATTATTACCTTCCCTGCTCTATCTTCTTTTTTACCTTGGGAAATACTATCGGAACAAACAATAACTGAAGCGGTTAAAGGTGGATTAAATGTCTCTTTTCTATCGCTCTTTCCTCCTTTCTTCTCCACTAATCTTATATTTTGTATTTCTATATTTTTATCCACCGGTTTTAACATATCATACATTGTAAGTGCAACTACTGACGAAGCATGCATGGCTTCTACTTCTACCCCGGTTTTATAAATGGTATGAATTTCTGTTGTAATGTAAATGGTTAAGTTTTTAATTTCAAAAGATATAGATGTGTACTCTATAGGTAAAGGATGACAATCTGGAATTACATCACTGGTTTTTTTAGCGGCAAATAAACCGGCAGTTTTTGCCATTTCAAACACATTGCCTTTGGGTACTTTGTTTTCTTGTATTGCTTGAATGGTTTCTATTCTACTTACTTTCACTTCTGCTTGTGCGATAGCTTTGCGCAAGCTGTTATTTTTTGAGGTTATATTTACCATTTTTGTTTTTATTTATTTGTGGCACCTAATAGTCTGTTTTGCCAATTTTCTATATTTTTTGTTTCTATTCTCTTGAAAAATAGTTTTTTCCAACTATCCGCCAAAGGTTTTATTTTTATAGCTAATTCTAATTCTTTGAAATTAAGAGCATCTTTATATAAGAGATTCAATAACCGTTGAAGAGGATAATCCGGAAAGGGGCGACTTATTAACTCAAATTTATTTCCTTCCTCTATTTCTCCTTCTTTTATTACACGATAATACCAACCGGTTTTTAGGGAATTCTGAACTTCTTCGGACATTTCAGCATGGTTAAACCGATAATTTAATTTCCAACAAGGTTGGCGTGCCTGGCTAACTTCTAATATGCAGGTTCCTAATTTGTATTGATCTCCAATTCTTACAGTATGTTCATCCATTCCTAAAGAGGATATGTTTTCTCCAAAGGCTCCTGCATTATCTAAAATTGCGCATTCGGGTAATTTTTCTTTCCAATAATTATAATTTTCAAAAGCATATTGATGGATCGCTTTTTCTAAGCCACCATGATTTATTTTATCGGCTTGTTCATCATTTTTTAAACCTATTTTAGTAACTAAGCATTTTCCTTCTATTCTTGATTTATTTATAGCACTTAAAAAATTAGTGCCGGCTAAGGATGCTTCTTTTCCTATATGCAAAGATTGTATAATGGGCAGATCCATGTTACTTATTTTCTTTCCAGTGATAGGATTGGTTGTTATATATTTCCTTTCCCCAAATGGGTAATTCTTTCTTTATTCTTTCTACCAATTCCTCACAAGCTTCCATTGCTGTTTTTCTATGCTTGGAGGAGGTAAACACAAATAAACAAATTTCCCCTTTTTTCACTTTCCCTAAGCTGTGATACACATGCATACAAACCAGTTCATGCTTGGTAAATATTTCTTCTCTTAGAATCGCTAATTTATTTATGGCCATTTCTTTATAGGCTGTAAAATGGATGGCTTCAACTTCTGTATCTCCCTTTTTATCTTCTCTTACTTGTCCTAAAAAAAGGCTGTGTCCTCCTATATTGGTTTTGGCACTATGTTTACGGATGCTCTCTGAAATAAATTCCGGAGGAATCGCTCCGTCTATAAAAGGATTTATTTTTCTATTTTTTTTATCATTCATGGGAATCTATTAATTATAATATAGTTTTTATTCCTCCGCTAACTTGTTGTATTTTTTTATCAGGATATTGGGCTTGTGTTATTTCAAGTGCTTTTTGACTTCTAATCCCTGATTGGCAAATAAATATTATCCGTTCGTATTTTTCAAGTTCTTGAAATTTATTTTTTAACCGCTCTAAAGGGATGGATTTGCATTTTTTCAATTGAATTCTGGGCATTTCATCCTCGTTTCGAACATCTATCAATAGCGCTTGATCATTTTTAAGTAAATCTTCCAATTCTCTCAAGCTTTTTACATCCGTATCTTGCACTAATTTACAAGTTTCTGAATAATTTTCTGGTTTTAGTTCCTCTTGGGTTTGGGGAGAAGTATTGAGTTTTGATTTTGGGTATTTAATAATGGAGGTATGATAATCCAACATATTAATAAGTAATAATTTATGAATTAATACATCTCCTATACCGGTAATCAATTTTATTACTTCATTGGCTTGCGTCGTACCGACCATGCCCGACAAGGTCCCTATAACTCCGGCTTCATTACAATTTGGAATTTCGTCTGGTTGAGGAGGAAGTGGAAAAAGATCTCTGTAATTGGTCATCCTGTCTTCTTTTTCTACATTAAAAACCGCTACCTGACCTTGGTATTGGTAAATTGCTCCATAAACTAAGGGTTTCTTTTGTAGATAACAAACATCACTTAACAAGTAACGGATAGAAAAATTATCTGTACAATCTACGACAATATCGTAGGAATCAATGATTGAAAATACATTTTCTAAAGTTAATGGATGTGGATAAGCCTTTACTTTTAGATTGGAATTTAACTTTTCAAGCTTATCTTTAGCTACTTCTGCTTTTAGTAGATCTATGTCTGATTCTTCAAACAAAATTTGCCTATGTAAATTAGATTCTTCTACTTTATCATAATCCACAACCCCTAAAGTACCCACGCCAGCTGTAGCCAAGTACTGCAATACGGGGCAACCCAACCCTCCAGCTCCGACAACTAAAACGCTAGCATTCCATAATTTTTTTTGTGCTTTCTCTCCAAAATTCGGGAGAATGATTTGTCTATTATAACGTTGTAAATCCATCTCAATTTTTGATCTAAGAATTTTTATCCTCCTGAGTAAGGAGGTAGCAAAGCTATTTCTGCGTTTTCTGGAATCGTATCAGAATCTTGTTTAATTTCTTCGTTTATCACAATTAAATAAGTGGAGGTTTTTAATTGCGGAAATTTTTTCTCCAGTTGATTTCTTAATTCTATAACAAAAGTTTCTTCTTTATCTAAATGATATTCTTCTGTTTTAAATATATCTGTAAGTTTTCCAAAAATTTTAATCTTCATGTTTAAGTATTTTTTCTACATATTTAAATTCTTCAGGGGTATTTACATTCACAAATCTATTCTCCGAGATTATTTCATTCAATTCAATACAATTACAACTGACTTCTTCTAAAAATGTTTTCATTTTTAGTTCTCTTTGCTTATTTTTTTGTTCTAATATGGAAAGTAAGCCTGGCGAATAAATGCCCAATACTGGAATTAATCTTTGATTGTAAGTAGCTATTGTGGTTTGTCCTTTTTGATGGCTCTTAATAAGTATGCCAATAACTTCAGTTGAAATTAAGGGCATATCACAACTGATAAAAAAAGTATCAGCCTTAAATTTAGTTAAAGACGCATAAATTCCACCCATTGGACCATGATTAGTCTCCATATCTGGGATTAAAGGCAATCCCAAGGATTCGTACATTAAATTGTTAGTATTAATATAAATGCTAGTAAAAAAATGTGACAATACCTGAATTGTATAGGCAATTAATGGTTTATTACATAAAGGTTTTAAACCTTTATCTTCCCCCATTCTAGAGCTTCTTCCTCCAGCTAAAATGACTGCATTAATTTGCATTTTTATCTTTAAATTGATTAAATTCTTGGTTAATTTTTCTAAATTTTACCAATAAACTTTTTCCTTCCTTTGTTAAAAAAGTTCCTCCTCCTTCTCTACCTCCTACATTCTTAATTACTAAAGGCAAGGGTGCAAACTGATTCATTTCTTGTACCATGCCCCAAGCTTTCCTATAAGATATATTTGTACTGCGTGCTGCCGCTGCTATTGAACCTGTTTTTTCTATAAATTCCAACAATAATGCTCTACCTCTACCAATTTTAAGTCCTTTAGGGGTTTCCAACCAAATATGTCCTTCAATTCTTAAATCTTCCATAGGGTTACTTCTTCACTTTCTTCTATTAATCGGGGATCTCCATGAAGTTCTACTAAGCAATTGGCTTTCGTAAAAGCATCCATTTTATAAGATTCTTGTGTTGGCAATAGACAAACTTTCCCTTGCTTATATATAGCCTTTAAAAACAAAGTAAGAGTATTTTCTTTCTTATAGGCAGTTGCTAATCTTGCCGTTCTTTTAGATTTATTGAAATTTAAATTTCCTTGAATGCCCTCTAGAAATGGACGAACATACTGATAAAAATTAATTAATACGGATGCTGGATTTCCCGGTAGTGCAAAAACATATTTATTCTTCTTTTTTCCAAAGAATATGGGTTTCCCTGGTTTCTGTTGTATTTTGTAAAATAGTTTTTCTACTCCACTAATTTCTAAAGCTTCTTTTACAAAATCGTAATCTCCTACTGATATACCTCCAGTCATTATCAATATATCTACTTCTTCCCAAAAATCTTGAATGGTTTCAATCGTTGAATCTTTATCGTCTAGAACTTTAACTATTTTATGAGGTTGAATGTTTATATCTTGTAACAGGGCTTTTAGAGCCTGAGAATTACTTTCATAAATCTGCCCCTGTTGCAAGGGTTTTCCTGCTTCAACCAATTCATTTCCTGTAACTATAAGCCCTACTTTAGGAAATGCATATACGGGTAGCTGTGTAAAACCAAATCCAGCAAGAAAGCCTATAATCCCAGAATTTATAAATGTGTTTTTAGGTACGAGTAAATCTCCTTTTTTAGTTTGTGAAGCTTTCAGCCTCACATTCATTCCTTGGAATATTTTAGAATCTTGTATTTGAAGTTCTCCTAAATTTTCCTTGATTTTTTCCTGCATTACTACGGTATCTACTCCTTTAGGGATCGGTGCACCGGTATATATACGAGCTACTTCTCCCTTTTTTAATATGGGTAGATCTGTCGCTCCTGCTTGAATGGTATAACTAATTTTTAGTGGAATTTTCTCTTTATATTGTTCATAGTTAAATGCATATCCATCCATGGCTGAATTGTCAAATGAAGGCACATCTAAAGGAGCATAAATATCTTCCGCTGTATAATGATACAATGCTTCTTCTAAGTTTTTTTTAACCATAGAACCTTCATATATTTCGCTTTTAACAATATCTTTTGCTTGGGAAACGGTAATAAAATTCATTTTCAATAGGTCAAATTTGTCATAACGATAAATAAAAAATTATCCTCCTATTTTAATCATACTTCGATTAATTAACTGATCAGGATCAAATTCTTTGAGTTGATTTAGCTGTCCTCCTACTTTCTCATGTTTTTTGTAAATGCATTTTTCTATAAGGGGTTTAATGTCTTGCTTATTTCTATAAGCACCCAAAAGATCAAACTCTTCTTTTCCAAAAAGGCAATTTTTCATTTTACCGTCGGAAGTTAATCTCATTCGATTACAACCTTCACAAAAGGGTTGGCTTACTGTGGTTATAAAAGCAAAAGTACCTTTGGCTCCTTCCAACTTGTATTTTTTTGTAGTATCAAAAACTTGATCTTGGATTTTATTAAATCTATGCTTTTCGGCAATACTGCTTAACATTTCAGACATGGATACTACGTTTTTTTTATTCCAATGATTGCCATCAAAAGGCATAAATTCAATAAATCTAACTTCTATTGGATACTTCATGGTTAGATTAACAAAATCATTGACTTCTATTTCGTTAATCCCTTTCATTACTACTACATTCAGTTTTATATGAAAACCATTCTCTATAAAAGTAAGTAAATTTCTCCATACTTTATGAAATGCATCACGCTTAGTTAGCTTGAAAAAAATTTCTGGATTTAAGCTATCTAAACTAACATTTATGGTTAGAACATTTGTATCTTTTAATACGCTTTCATATTTGTCTAACAATACTCCATTGGTGGTTAAAGCAATTTGGACGGGTAACTGAGAAATTTTTTCAACAATGGTAGCAAAATCATGCCTTACCAAAGGTTCTCCACCGGTAAGGCGAATTTTATTCACTCCATAATCAACGAAGATTTTGGATATTTCAAAAATTTCATCTGCCTGCAATTGTTCCTTGGAGGGTAAACAATGTATATTTTCTTCAGGCATACAATAGATACATCGAAAATTACAGCTATCGGTAAGTGATATTCTTAGATAACTATGTTTTCTTCCGAATGTATCCGTTAAATTATTCATATTGATTGTCTGACTTTTTATTTTCTTTATTTTTTATTGAAGCCGGTAAATATTTAAGTAAAAATAAACTGGATATAAATAAAAATAAAGAGGCTATAAAAGTAGCCCATGCAAATCCATGGTTCCCATCTAAAGCATTATTTAAAGCTCCATACATTAACCAGATTTGAAGGGCTAATATAAGGATAAAAATTACAATTATTGCAGAAGTTAGGGTATTCATTCTGCTTGGATTTACGGGATTGTTTACCTTGTGTTTTTTTTTCATCACTTATACTTTTTCTTTTACATAGATTTTCCCGTCTTTTATTATTACGGATAATTGAGGCAAGGGTCTAGGCGGTGGACCTTGCAAAACATCTCCAGTTTCTGGATTGAAAAATCCTTGATGGCAGGGGCAAACAATCTTATTGATTTCGTGATTGTATAAAACGGCACAGGATAAATGTGTGCATTTTTGTTCAAAACATCTCCATTTGTCTTCTCCTAAATGGATGAGTATGTAAGGCACTTTGTGATTTTCTTTAATTGTAAAGGATTTCATTTGACCGATAGGAACTTCTGAAGTTTCACATACATAAAATTCTTCTTCTACTTCTTTTTTGGATGGTAATAGGGATTTAGCCGCTATAAACCCATTGCCAAGTGCTAATCCTCCAGATAATAAACATAAAAATTTAGCAAATTCTCTTCGGGATACATGGGTAGATTCTTCTTGTCTTACAGGAAAATCAGATTTCCATATAGGTTCTTTGTTATCTTTTGACATGTTTTTTTATTTCTTATGTAATTAGTGAACTTTTAACTCTTTGCTGCCTTTGGGCATCATAATATTTACTTTAGTAACAACTTCTTCTTGACCAAATATAAATTTATTTACCGGGGTACTATTCGGTCTTTTTTCCTCTATTTCTTCTCTAGTCCCATAGAATAAAGCTCCGCTAGGACAAACGGTCGCACACATGGGTTTTAGCCCTGCGCTTGTACGATCGTAACACATATTGCATTTCATCATAAGCTCTGCTTCTTCTATTTTTTTAGGAACTCCGAAGGGGCATGCCATAACGCAGTTGGAACAACCAATACAGCGAGCCGTGTTGGCTGAGTGTACTACTCCGAAGGAATCTTTGGTAATAGCATCGGCCGGACATACGTTGGCACAAACTGGATCTTCGCAATGCATACAAACTTGCACTGTGGTTTGTACAGTATGTTTTCTATCTACATAATGAATATGTATCATACTTTCTTGCCCATTCGTTTCACATTCTGCACAAGCCATCTCGCAGGAGTGGCACCCAATACACCTCTGCATATCTACAAAAAATTCCATGTTTTTATTATATTCTGTAGTTGTCATTTTTTTTATTTTTAGTTGTCTAAACTTTGAAATGCATCTGATTTTTGAGAATCAGGAGCTTTTTCATTGGTATTCATAATTTTGCAGGCACACACTTTAAATTCAGGAATTTTAGATAGAGGATCTAAACTTGATATGGTTAACTGATTGGCAGAATGTTTTCCTCCCCAGTGGTAGGGGATAAATATAGTATCTTCTCTAATCGTATCCACTACATTGGCAGGCAAAGTCATTTCACCTCTTCGTGTTATTACTTTCGTTAAATATCCATCTTGAATTCCATATTTTGCCGCTAATTTTGGATGGATTTCCATGAGTGGCTCCGGATACTGATCTACAAGTTTACCAATTCTTCGTGTTTGTGTTCCACTTAAATATTGTGAAACAACTCTACCTGTAGTTAAGATGATTGGGTAATCTTCATCAATCATTTCTGAAGACTCTTTATAGGTTACTGGGTTAAAATGAGCTTTACCATCCGGAGTTTTAAACTTTAAATCTTCCCAAAGCCTTGGAGTTCCAGGATGATCTAATGAAGGACAAGGCCAAAATACTCCCATATTTTTTTCTACTTTTTCATAGGTAATTCCATAGTAATCAGCCGTTCCTCCTTTGGATGCTACTCTTAGTTCATTGAAAATATCCTCTGCATTTTTATAATTAAACTTACTTTCTTCTCCTAATCGTTTGGCCAATTCTTTTAAAATATCACTATCTTTTCTCGCTTTTCCTGGAGGGGTAATGGCTTGATTAATTCTAACTACTCTTCCTTCGGCTGTTGTTACGGTTCCTTCTTCTTCCTCTTGTAATGAACCTGCCAGTACTACATCTGCATATCTTGCTGTTTCACTTAAAAAGAAATCTATGGCTACGTAGTATTCTAACTTTTCTAAAGCTTCTCTTACATAATTATTATTGGGTAGAGATACTAATGGATTAAAGCAAATGGAGATCAACCCTTTAATTTCTCCTCTGTGTATAGCATCAATGATTTCATAGGCACTTAATCCTTTACCGGGCAAATCTTTTTCTTCAATTCCCCAAACTTCTGAAATGTATTTACGATGTTCTGGATTTTCAATATCTCTATTTCCCGGAAGTTGATCACATTTATGTCCATGTTCTCTTCCTCCTTGTCCGTTTCCTTGCCCTGTTATTGTTGCATAACCACAATAAGGTTTTCCAATTCTGCCTGTTGCTAAGACTAGATTAATTACTCCTAATACATTGTCAACCCCTTTGGTATGATGCTCAATTCCTCTTGCATGTAGAAAAAAGCTAGTTTTTGCTTTCCCCCACATTTCGGCAGCTTTGTATATTTTAGCTGCTGAAATTCCTGTTATTTCTTCTGCCCATTCTAAAGTATAATCTTTAACTACCTCTATTGCTTCCTTAAAACTACTGGTATGTTTTTCAATAAATTCTTGGTCTATCCAACCGTTATCTACCAATATTTTTAACATAGCCCCGTAGAGTGCAGAATCTGTTCCTGGACGTACATCCAAATGTAAATCCGCTGTACGTGCGAATGGTACCATTCTTGGATCTACGACAATTAATTTTGCTCCATTATCTCTTGCTTCCCAAAGTGGGTGAGTTAAAACAGGGAAAGTTTCACTTACATTGGCTCCTGCTACAATAATAACTTCTGCATGCTTAAGGTCAGACCAATTATTGGAGGCTCTATCCAAACCAAAGGCTTTTTTATTCCCGGTACCGGCACTTACCATACAAAGCCTTCCGTTGTAATCCAAATTTTTAGTTTTTAAAGCAACTCGAGCAAATTTACCAACCATGTAACTTTTTTCATTGGTTAGTGATACTCCTGAAAGCATTGCAAAAGAATCCTTGCCGTATTGGTCTTGAATTCTATTAATCTCCGCTACGGTTTTGCTCATCGCTTCTTCCCATTCTATGGGCTGAAATCCTACCCCTTCTACCCTTTTCATTGGGGAAAGTATACGATCCGGATGATTATTTTGAAGATATCTTTGCACTCCTTTGGGACATAATCTTCCTTCGTTAAACGGGAACTCTCTCCAAGGTTCAAATCCTACCACTTTGTTGTCTTTAACTTTTAGTTGTATACCACATTGCATACCACAGAAACAACAATGTGTTTTTACTAATTTATCTGGCTCTTCAACCCCTTTAAATCCTTCTTTAGGTGTATATTGTTTATGAGGCCCAAACTCTTCAATAATTTTTTTATCGCTTACTGGTATCTTAGACATTTTCTTTTTTTACTAATTCGTTATATTTATTAACCAAAAAAACTTCCCGCTTCTTCTCTTGCTTTTAAATGAGCTTTTGCCAACATACATCTTTTTCCTTCGGGGCTATAATCTAAATGACTTTTTCCATCGGATAATTTAAAATTAAAGCCCAATTCTTGAGTTACTGTTTTTAAATCATCAATATGCATTTGAGTAGCAAATTCTTCATTAGTATAAGGACATTTTGCTAAACCATTTTTAATTCCTTCCGTCTTATAAATATTAGCACCTAACTGCGCCGGACGTTGAAAAATATGAAAAAATTTACCAAAAGGAATCCACACCAAAAAGAGTATTACAGTAACGGCATGTGTAACAGACATAAACTGATTCGTTTTACCTTCTAAATATGTATAATCAAACGTAATACCTATACCAGTTACCGAGATTGCTATTAACAACAACAAGGGTAACCAATCACCATCAAAAGTTTGGGTTGCTATTAGTCCTCCATTGATCATTCTTCTTTTCATCATCATAATTGAGCCTATTATAACCAATACCGAACACCAAACCAAAGCATGAAATATAAGAAAGGCTATGAATGATCCTAATTGAAAATCCATCATTTTAAAACCAAATAAATGAGCTTCATAGGTAGTAAGTGACCCAGATTCTAAGGTGAAATGTATCCAACCAAAGGTTAAGGGGAATGTTATGGCAAAGGCTAACATACAACCGGTTGCTAACAAGAAATGACCGATCCATCTTGTTCTTCCTCTTGGATAAATAAATTTTTGAAAAAGTATGTTTTGAAAAAACAATCTTAATCCTCTTCCTATATAAGCTACAAAATATTTACTAAAAAGAAATTGCCACGATCTTTTCCAATACATTTTCGTTGGAGGTCTTTGCAACCAGATAGAATATCTGTAAGTGATACCAAAGATGGCGAATACCGCTCCAAATAAATATGCGATTAAGGCAGCGTCAAAATTTTGCAAATTTCTTGATCCTATAAAGACCATAACAATGGTTAGAATTGAAACTATTATGGCTTTAAGTAATGCCGATTTGTTTAGGTTTTGAAACAAATGAAACATAATGTATTTATTTTATATTTTATTAACTTGGTCTTTCAGCTCCTTTTCTTTGGTAATAATACCAATTGACCCATGTAGCTATTATTGAAAATATTAATACGCCCCAGAAAAATCCGTTTGCGCTTTTTCTTCCTGCTAGTTCTGATGCATGCAATTCTGAGCCTAGGATTAATGAAAAAATAAAGGGTCCATAGGCTGCAATAGCTGCAGTCCAGCCTATAACTCCTGCTGCATGTACTGCGTTACTCTTAAATATGATAGGGAATTGCCTAAAAGTTCCAGCATTTCCTATGCCTGAGAAGAAAAATATAGTCAACATCATTGCTAAAAAGCTAGGAAACTGTTCCATGGAAGTCGGTGAAACGGAACCCATAAATATCATAGCTCCAATACAAATAATAAAACCAACTCCTGTAATGGTTGTTAAAATTGCTCCTCCTACTTTATCTGCAACAAAACCAAAAGCTACACGACTGGCTGAACCTATCAAAGGACCGTAAAAAGCATATTTTAATGGATCGGGTGCGCCTGGAAAATCTCCGTATAATGATTTTATCATTAAAGGAAATGCAGCTGCTAAACCTGAAAATGTACCAAAAGTCATAAAATAAGTAATAGTACAAAACCAAGTATGTTTTTGTTTAAATATACCCATTTGTTCTTTAAACGATGATTTTAAGGGTATACTTTTTAAGCCGAACCAACAAACTAAAGTCATTACGATCAACAGAGGTACATATATTAAAGCTGTACTTTGCAAATATATTGGCTTAGATATTACTTCCTGCGTAACTGAATTTGTAGTTTTTAGTATTTGAGGTGCTCCTACTATGGCTACTCCTAAAAGAGCTGGTGTAAGAAATTGAACAATGCTTACTCCAAAGTTTCCTATTCCTGCTTGAATTCCTAAGGCTGTACCTTTTAAACGAGCGGGAAAAAACATATTGGTTGATGGCATAAAGGAAGAAAAATCACCTCCGCCAAAACCCATAGTAAAGGCAAGGATAGCAAAAACCCAGAAAGGTGTTGATGGATCCATTACTGCAAATGCAATTCCTACTACGGGGATTAATTTTATTAATGTTGAAATTGTTATGGTATGTCTTGTTCCATATATGGGTATTAAAAAGGTATGAACAATTCGTAAAGTTCCAGCTGCCAATCCCGGTAGAGAAGCTAACCAAAATAATTCCTTTTCTGTAAATTTAAAACCTACACCGGTTAGTTTGGTTACTATACCACTCATTAAGTACCATACTATAAAAGATAATGTAAGTGAAATGGTGGTAATTATTAAAGTTCTCCAAGCGATTTTTTTTCCTTTTGATTCCCAAAAGTTACTGTCTTCAGGGTTCCATTCTTTAAGCCATGTAGCCATAGTTCTATTCTATTTATTTATTTTTTTTCAATGTCTTTAAATATTTCCGGCATTTTCTCTTTGTTCATTTTTACAATAACCCTATGCATGCATATTAGACATAGCAGTGAAATTATAAAAATAAACATCCAAGAGCTGGTCCATAGACCTGTACAGTTTAGAAGATAACCAAAGATTATAGGCCCTATAAATCCTCCTAGCCCCCCTATTAATCCAACCATTCCTCCAACCACTCCTACTTCATTAGGGAAATATTCGGGAATATGTTTATATACAGCAGCTTTTCCTATCCCCCAAGAAATCCCTATGAATATAACCAAGGCTAAATACATCCACATATTAGCTTCAAATCTTATTTCAGTAATACCTTTGGCTAATAATTCTTTTTTATTGACCTTTTGGTTCTCTTTCACCAAAATTTCCTGCCATGTGTTTTTTTCTGGTAAAAATCTTGTTTGATCTTTGGGAACTTCTTCTTCTTTATTTTTTACTTTATACTCTTTATTATTTACTAAAATTTTATCCTTATCTATGTGTGTAATTGTTCCAGCATTTGTAGATAAGATTCCCTGACCTTGTGTGTAAATATCCATTTTAGGAAACATGAGAAGAAAACTAAAGGCTACTGAGGAGCCTAATACCCAGTACATTACTTTTCTTGCCCCATATTTATCGGATAAATATCCACCAAATGCTCTTACCACTCCTGATGGTAAGCTAAAAAATGAGGCAAACATACCAGCCATTACTAAAGTTGTGTTATAAACATTCATAAAATTGGGTACTAACCATTGGGAATAGGCCACAAAAAATCCAAAAACTAATAAGTAGTAAAGCCCAAAACGCCAAACTCTTCCTTTTTTTAATGGACTTAATAAGCTTGACATTGTCTTAGAACTGCCCTGAGGTTTTTTATTTTTGGCTAGCAGAATGTATAATATACTTAAAACTATAAGTGTAAATCCATATATAAGTGGCAAAATTTTCCAACCATTCTCCGGATTATTTTTAGAAAGATAATTTAAAAGTGTTGGAGCTAAAAATGTTGTAATTGCTGCTCCTGCATTACCCATACCAAATATACCTAGGGCTCTCCCCTGCCACTCTTTGGGATACCAAACGGAAGTGTATCCTACGCCTACAGCAAAGCTTGTACCTACTATACCAAATAAAAAGCTTAAGATAGCAAATGCTAAAAAACTTTTAGCCAAAGGTAGTATAAATAAGGGGATTGAACAAAAAATGAGCAAAATAATAAATACTTTTTTCCCTCCGAATTTATCCGTCATTATCCCTACTGGTAATCTCAACAATGATCCTGTTAAAACGGGAATTCCTAATAACCAACCTATCTCTACTACTGAAAAGTCAAAAATTCCGTTCTCTACTAAGTAGGTAACTAAAACTCCATTAAGCGTCCAACATGCAAAACACATGGTGAAGGCTAAAGTATTTAAAGCTAATATTATATGGGATTGTTTTAAATTTGATTTAGGCATATGAATGAAAACTTTCTATGTAATTAACTATTTTAGTTTTAAGTTTTTTAATCGATCTTTTATATCTTTTAAATTAGTTTCTAAAACATCTTTTTTAATCTGTTCTTTAATTTTGTAATATTTATGATGTAGTGGACATGGATCTTCATTGGAGCAATAACTTAAACCAAGGACACAACGTGTAACAGATTTGCTTCCATCTATAGCAATAACAATGTCTAGTATTTTAATTTCACTTGAATCTTTCCCTAAAGCAAAACCTCCATTTTTACCTTTCATCGATATTAATAAGCCAACCTTAGCCAATTGTTGCAATATTTTAGCGGTAAAGGGTTCTGGAGTTTCTAATGCCTGACTAATTTCTTTAACCTGTGAATAATTATCTTTATGATTTTTTGAACTTAGATAAATCATAATTTTTATTGCGTACTCACTGGTTTTTGAAAACATTCCCTAATAATTTTTAAACTTAATTACCTGCAAATATAATTTAATAATCTTAAAAGGATATATTAAGATATTAAAGTCTTATTATCTTTTGATTAATTTATACTTGTTCTAAATAAATATTTTATATCGTTTTTACGAAGTATTAATGACTATATAGTATTATGAAACTAAAAAAAGGGACAAAAGCTAAATAATACTATAAATTTTATTAGTTGTTTACAAATATTAAAAAAAGTACAATCAAGAAATTTTCGTACTTATAGAATTTAAATTTCTATTTAATTAAGTATTTCCTAGATTCAGAATAATATATTTTTTATTATAATTGTTTTATTTTATCTCTGTTAAATAAAAACTTATTACTGAAAACGTAAAAATTTATTGATTGAAAAATATATATTTTTCAGATATAATATAATAGCTAATCAATAATATATAATTATCTTTTTTTCTGAAAGGAATAGATCAAATGAAATACTCCTGGTAGTATAAAAATACTTCCTAAAATCAATGCCCAAGCCAACATTTTAATAGTTTTGGGTTCATTTTCTCCACTTAATAAAGATAGTGACCCTTGTTTTAATAACACTAAATCTGGGTAATGACCATAGGTTACTGCCAATAAAATCATAATTACTTGAAAACCGGCTAATATTCTTATAGCAGAATATTTATTTTTATAAATACAATAAAAAGCCCCAATGGCTGAAAGGGTGGCAAAAAGCACTGCTGCCCAACCTACTACTCCTCCATATATCCACCTAATCAAAGGTAAATTTTGGTAGCCTGCGCAGGCAAATACTAGCCCTCCTGAAAGGATTACAGAAATAAGAAATATTTTCACTTTTTTACCTATATATTTTTTTTCTTCTTCGTTCTCAATTTGAGAAATTGTATAAGAACAGGCTAAATAACCACAAATACAGCTGGTGAAAACTCCTAAGGCAATTCCAAAGGGTGTTAACCAACTCCAAATGTAAGCTGTTGAAAATTCAGTGGCTTCCGTATTTATAGTTCCTGAAACAGTTGCTGCTGCTATTATTCCTAAGAAGAAAGGAGTTATAAAACTTGAATAGATAAAAATTTTATTATAAACTTTGTGCCAATTGTCTATAACAGCATCATAATGCCTAAATGTAAAAGCTGTACCTCGTGCAATGATTCCTAATAACATAATTAGAAGAGGAATATGTAGATACGTAGATAGGGTAGAATAAATTTGAGGAAATCCCACAAAAAGTATTACTATAACGATTATTAACCACATATGGTTCGCTTCCCAAACCGGCCCCATTTCACGGTACATAATTTTATGAATTTGTTCTTGGTTCTTTTTATTTGAGAATAGCTCTGCTATACCTACACCAAAATCTGCCCCACCCAATAACAAATAAAGGGCTATTGCTGTCCAAAGGAAAAATATAACTACATATAGATCAAACATATTTTATTTATTTGTAGGTTTATGAATAAATTTTGGATCTGTTTCATCGTATAAATAGGGCACCATCTTTATCTGTCTATACAACAGAAAAATAACAATTAAAGAAAGTGACATAAAAATAAGAGTGAATAAATAAAAGGTATAAGCGATTCCAGGCATCGGAGTTACAGCTTCTGAGGTTCGCATTATTTTATATATTATCCATGGTTGCCTACCCACTTCTGTAACCACCCAACCTGCTTCTAAAGCTATATATCCTAAAGGTGCTGCCATAACAAATAGCTTAATTAACCATTTTTTTGATAGCCAAGATTTTTTCTTTAATATGGCTAAAAGGTATAAAATTGATATTATCATTAGTGCTACGCCAAGCATGATCATAATTTGAAAGGCATAGTGAACAATAGCTACCGGAGGTCGGTCTTGTTCCGGAAAATCTAATATTCCTTTTACTGGTGCATTAAAATCACCATGTGATAAAAAACTTAATAAACCAGGTATTTTTATTGCGTAATCAACTTTATGTTCATTTTCATTTACTATTCCTCCTAAAATAAAATCTGCATTTTTTTCTGTATGAAAATGCGCTTCCATTGCTGCAAGTTTTTCTGGTTGTCTTTTACTTACATCTTTGGCAGAAATATCTCCGCTAAGTGGTTGTATTAGGGCAGCTATGGATGCTGAAATAGCGGCAATTTTGAATGCTTTGGTATGAAATACTAAATTTTTCCCTTTTAGGATCATAAAAGCGTGAACTCCTGCAACAGCAAAGCCTGTAGCAATAAATGCAGCTATTATCATATGCAAGGCCTGAGAAAACCATGCATCATTAAACATGGCTTTTACGGGATTTACATTTAGGTATTCACCATTCACAAAATCAAAGCCTGCGGGACTATTCATCCAAGCATTTGCTGCTAGAACTAATATACCGGAAGCTAATCCACTTATACCTACCAATAATCCTGTAAACCAATGAAACCATGGATTTAATTTTCCCCAACCATATAGAAAAAAACCTAGAGCAATAGCTTCTACAAAGAATGCTGTTCCTTCTAGGGAGAAGGGCATACCAAAAATAGATCCGGCATGTTCCATAAATTTGGGCCAAAGTTGCCCAAGTTCAAATGACAGCATGGTTCCTGAAACAGCTCCGGTGGCAAATAATATTGCTATTCCCTTGCTCCAAGCTTTTGTTAATCCTTTATAGATTTTGTCTCCGGTTTTTAAATATTTATAATGAGCTATAGCCATAAAAAATGGCATTACCATACCTACACATGAAAAAATAATATGAAAACCTAAGGACAACGCCATCTGAGAACGAGCAGCAATAAAATCATCCATTATATAATTTTTTAGTCTTATACAAAGTTACATAAGAATTTATAAATAAATTTCTTAAACGCCCTATATATTTATAAAAGAATTACGTAAATACAATTATCTGTTTATGAATTTAGGTGAAAGTAATCTTGTTTCTTTCAAGATATTTGTTTGTATCTTCAATAAAGGATAAAATTTCTTCTTGACCTATTTTTTTTTCTGCTGAGGTTTTAAAAATTGTGGGTACTTCTTCCCAAGTTTTTCTAAGTTCTTGCATATATTTTTTTAAATTGAATGCAAATTCTCTTTGGGAAACTTTGTCAATTTTAGTAAAAACTAAGGAAAACGGTATTTCTTTTTCTCCTAACCAATTAATAAATTCTAAATCATTTTCTAATGGTAAATGTCTAGCATCCACCAATATAAATACATTGACTAGATTTTTCCTATTTAAAATATATTTTTCAATCATTTTAGAAAAAATCTCCCTAGTCTTTTTAGATACTTTGGCATATCCATACCCAGGTAGGTCTGCTAGATACCAGCTATTATTAATGAGAAAATGATTAATTAATTGGGTTTTCCCAGGGGTTGAAGATGTTTTCGCTAAACCTTTTTTATTGGTTAACATATTAATAAGAGATGATTTACCTACATTTGAACGGCCTATAAATGCGTATTCTGGAAAATCAGGTTCTGGACACTCTTCTATCTTAGGACTACTTTTAATGAAATCTGCTGAATGTATGCTCACAATTTAATTTATTTGAATTATAATTCTCTACTTTTTAACCATTCGTAAAGAATACTATTAAATTCTTCAGGCTTTTCCATCATTGGTGAATGCCCACATTTATCTACCCAATATAACTTTGAATCAGGGATAAATTGATTAAATTCTTCTGCAACTTCAGGTGGGGTAACATTGTCTTGTTTTCCCCAAATTAAACAAGTGGGTATCTTAATATTTTTTAATTCTTCAGATAAGTTATTTTTCATTGCACTTCTTGCTATCTGAATTGTTTTTATAGCTTTTAATCTATCAGTTACAGTCTCATAAACTTCATCTACTAGCTCCTTAGTTGCTATGTCAGGATCGTAAAAAACATCTTGTGCCTTTTTTTTTATGTATTCGTAACTTCCTCTTTTTGGATATGAATCACCAAAACTTCTCTCGTATAGTCCAGAACTTCCTGTTAAAACAAGTGCTTTAACATATTGAGCTTTTTTTAAGGATGTAATTAGTCCTAAGTGACCGCCTAGTGAATTTCCTATTAGTATAGCCGGTTTATCCACTACTTTTTCAAGAAATTTTATTACATAGTTGGTCAATCCTGAAATATTCGTTTTTAACTGAGGCAATGTATACAGTGGTAATTGCAAAAAATAAACTTTGTAACCTTTTTGTGAAAAATATTCTATTTGATATTTAAAGTTACTTAATCCTCCCATTAATCCATGTAACAATACAATTGGACTTCCTTCTCCAACTTCTGTATATATAAATTTATTTTTTTTAGGAAGACTAAAAATCATATTAAGCTCATCTTATGCAATCATGCAAAAATACATCATTTTTACTAATATAATAGTATTATTTTATCCCACATTTTATAAAAAACATATCATAACTGATTTTCAGCTTATTAGACGCATTTTATCTATTTATTTGTATGTAACTTTAACGTATTAATTCGATACATTCTTTTTATTGAAATAATCTTGAAAATAGATTAAGATTTATATGTTTAATCGAATTATAAATTCATTTATAATAAGAAACACAAGGGAATAATTTCCCTTGTGTTTTTGTACTATGTTTTTTAAGAATTTAGTGGCTATGTCCAGATTCAATCTCTCCAGCCTTTAAATAATAAGTTCCAGCAGTGACAAGTTCTTGATTATTATCTAAATCTAACACTTCTACATATTCAGAATTCTCGACTCCTGTTTTAATTTCTTTTTTATCGAATTTAGATCCATTTTTAATAAAAATATATTTTTTTCCGTTTTCTTCAAACACTGCATCTCTAGGAATTGTCAGAAGTGGATGAGTTTTATTAATGATTGAGGCATTTACAAAACGTCCCTCATAGAAATCATTGGCAGGTAATTTTGTCTTAATATCTACATGTACCTGAATTGTATTATTTTCTGTGTTAGTAGCCCTTCCTATCAAATGGATTTCTCCTTTTAATGTATCTTTTATTTCTGGTAAACTAAATTCAACTTCTTGCCCTGCAAATAGTTGAGATGCGTATTTAGACGGCACATTTAGTTCCAAATGTAATTCGTCTTGATTTATAATCTTAAATAATTCATCTGCTGTTGAAATTTGCTTTCCTGGAGAAATTTCTTCGGCTTGTATAAATCCGTTTTGCGGACTAATTATTGGTAAAATTGGATTTATAGTTTTAGTTTTTATAATCGTTGAGGGTGAAAATCCCAAAACTTTTAATTCAGAATGCAAACTTTCATACTCAGCGGAGGATACTTGATAAAGTGCTAAGGCTTGTTCGTATGCTTTCTGACTTATAGCATCAGCAGCTAATAAAGATTTCTTCCGTTGGAAATCTTTTTGATTTAAAAGCATATTATAGTACGATTCAAGAAACTGTTTTTGCAAAGGAATGAAAGATGGATTTCTTAGTGTGGCTAAAACTTGTCCTTTTTTAACATACTCACCGGTAATGAAGTTTACTTTATCAATAAATCCATCTACTTGACTATGTACGGAGGACATATTTTGTGGTAAAGCATGTATAACTCCACTTACTGTTATTCGGGAATCAATAGATTTTAACTCGGGTTTCCCTATTTGTATATTATTTATTTTAATTTGTTCAGGAGTAATTTCTATTTCTGTATTTTCTTTTGTTACAGCTTCATGGTTTTCTTGCTTTTCTTTGCTGCAAGAAATAATAATTAAACTTAAAAATAGGGTTATATATATTCGTATATTCATTGCGTGATCAATTTAATTTTGTTGAGTTAAATATTTTATTTCTATAAGTACTTGATTGTAATCATGTATTAAGTCTAGATAGGTTAAGTGGGCTTCTACAGATGCTTTTAATAAGCTACAATATTGCAGATAATCAATTTCACCATATTTATATTTGGTAAGAGCTACCTTCCTCATTTTTATTAGTTCATTTAAATGATTCTCTCCTAAAGAAGCTATTTCTTTATTAAATAAATCTTCTTGTTCTTTTAACTGTTTAATCCTTAATTCTAAACTTCTTACTTTTTGTTCTTTATTATTTTCTATGAATTGATTTTCAATATATGATTGTTCTTTTAGTTTTTTATAGGAATTGTTAAATAGAGGTATATTGATCCCTACTACTCCAGAAAAATATGCAGATCTTTGGTCTATACTATGCATTATGGTTCCTACTGATAATTCTGGTAGTCTTTGTGATTTTCCAAGTATTACGGCTTGGTTATTAAATTGCATTGCTTGATCGAACTCTTGTGTAAATAATGGCTGTAAAGTACTTGATATGTAATCATTTTCTAATCTTGAAAAACTTTCAATTGGAATAATTTTATCTTTTAAATCTATTTTACATAAGTTGTACAATTGATTTTCAACGTTTAAGTATTCTTGTTCATTGCTGGTTATTCTTCTTATTATCTGATCTAACTCTACTTTAAAAAATTGTTTCTCCATATAATCGGTTTCTCCTTGTTGATACCTGAATTCTGCTCTTTTTAAGCCTGATTGGTATAAAGAATCCATTTTAAGTAGTAAATTCCTTTTCTCAATAGAGTATAACCATTGGTTATAGGTTTGTTCTACTTGTAGTTCTAAAGTATGTTTCTTTAATAAGAATAGGGAATTTAACCAGTTGATTTTTGAATCGGATAAGTTTTGTATACTCCTATAAGAGAATAAGTTTCCTAAATTTTGTTCTAATTCTACTTGATAATCTCCTTTTCTATCATTGTACTCTCCATAACCTGCAGTTATAGATGTATTTTGGACCGTATAGGCATATTTTTTTTCTAATTGCTCTTTTTCTATCTGCATACGATCTCCTTGGAGTTCCATATTTTCTGTTGAAACTCTTTGTAAAAGTTCAGGCAATGCTACTCTAGTTTGTCCCTGTATGGACATGATTCCTCCTAAGATGAATACTCCTAAGGTAGTATTTGTTTTATTTAAGAGTTTTTTAAAACTTTTATTCTCTACTATATAATAAATTGCTGGTACTATTAACAGGGTTAATAAAGTAGAGGTTACTAATCCTCCTATAACCACTGTTGCCAATGGGTGTTGTACTTCGGAACCATTTGAGGAGGATATAGCCATTGGGAAAAATCCTAAAGTAGCTACCATAGCCGTCATAAATACGGGACGTAAACGTGTAAGAGAACCTTGTATAATTAGATCTTTCAAAGAATTAAATTTACCCGATTTCTTTAAATCATTTAATTCTCCTACTAATACAATCCCATTTAAAACGGCTACTCCAAATAAGGCTATGAAGCCTACTCCGGCTGATATGCTAAAGGGGAGTCCTCTTGCCCATAAGGCTATAATCCCTCCTATGGAGGCTAAGGGCACCGCTGTAAAAATTATAAGGGCATCTTTTAAGCTTTTAAAAGCAATGTATAATAGAAAAATTATGGTTATAAGGGCTATAGGAATAACTATACTTAATCTTGCACTTGCTTGTTGCAAATTTTCAAATGCTCCACCGTATTGAATGCGGTAGCCTGGGGGTAATTTAATGTCTTTATCCAACTTTGTTTGGATGTTTTTTACTAAGGTGGCAACATCTACTCCTCTTACATTCACTCCTATATTAATTTTTCTTTGGGCTTGTTCTCTAGATATCATCATAGGACCTGATTCATAATTCATGGATGCTACTTCTGACAATGGAATGAGTATTCCTGTGGCTGATTTTACATAGATTTGATTTAGATTCAAATCTTTTCTATAGTTCTCATTTAATCTTAAGACTATATCAAATCTTTTTTCACCTTCAAGAACAACTCCGGCAGATTGACCTGCGATCGTCGATCGTATAATCTGATTTAAAGAATTAATATTTAGACCGTATTGTGCTATTTTTTCTCTATTGTAGCTAATATTCATTTGTTTTAATCCTTCCGTCTGTTCCACTTTCACATCTGCCGCTCCTTTTATGTCATGTATACTTTCTGCTGCTTTGTCTGCTATCTTTTTTAATTCTTCTGTATCTTCTCCAAATATTTTTATGACTACATCTGCCTTTGCCCCTGTCATCAACTCATTAAATCTTAGTTGTATAGGTTGGGAAAACTCAAAAGAAGCACCTAATATAACAGATAATTTTTCTTTCATTTTATTGACTAGTTCTTCTTGTGTAGTCGCTGATATCCAATCTTTTTTTTCTTTTAGAATTATCATTATATCAGCATCTTCAATACCCATGGGATCTGTTGGCACTTCGGCAGTTCCAATTTTAGAAACCACATGTAGTACTTCTGGGAAATTCTCTTTCAATATTTTTTCTGCTTTCGTTGTAGTTGCAATGCTTTCATCTAAGGAGCTTCCAGGTTGAATACTCATTTGCATTGCAATATCTCCTTCTTGTAAGGTTGGTACAAATTCTGACCCCATCTTCATGAATACAAAAACAAACATAAGCCATATAGCCACTACTAAACTCACTATTGTATAAGGTATTTTTAAAACTTTCTGTAAAACGGGTAAATACAACTTTTTCAGGAAATTCATTATTTTGTCTGCAAATGTTATTTTCTGTTTTATGTTTTTATTTATAAACATCGTTGTCATTACAGGAACATAGGTAAGGGAAAGTATAAATGCACCTAAAATTGCAAAACTTACGGCTAATGCCATAGGTCTAAACATTTTACCCTCTATACCTGTTAAAGTCATTATAGGAACAAATACTAAAATAATTATCATAATCCCAAAAGAAGCTGATTTATATATATCTCCTGCTGCTTTAGTAACTACTCCATCCATTTCTTTTTGGGTGAGTTTCTTACCTAAATAACTAGTGTACAATACATGTATAACACTTTCTATGATAATAATTGCTCCATCAACTACAATTCCAAAATCCATAGCTCCTAGCGATAGTAGATTTGCTGAAACTCCAAATAGATCCATCATTGCTAAAGCGAAAAGTAGGGACAATGGAATTACAGAAGCAACTATAAGCCCAGCTCTTAGATTACCTAAAAGTAGTATTAAAACAAAAATAACGATGAGTCCGCCTTCTATTAAGTTTTTGGTTACTGTAGATATAGTTTTATCGATTAGATTAGCTCTATCCAAATATTCATAAATATCTAATCCCTCCGGTAGGTTTTTTTCAATTTCTGTGACTCTTTGTTTTACATTTTGTACTGTTTTATAGGAATCAGCTCCTTTTAGCATTAGAGTTATACCTCCAACAACTTCTCCTTGACCATTCATAGTCATTGCTCCAAAACGTTGTGCCGAACCTATTTTTACTTGTGCTACATCGGATATTTTAATAGGAACCTTATTGTTTAGTGATATAACAATATTTTCAATATCTTGAAAGTTTTTTATCATCCCTTCGGTTCGGATATAAAATAGGTTATGTTTTTGTTGTATATAGCCAGAACCTGAATTTTGATTATTATTTTCTAAAGCTGTGTGAACTTCTTCCAATGTTAAATTATAGCTTTGTAAAGCTACTGGATCTATAGATATTTCATATTCTCTAATATTTCCTCCGAAACTTGATATTTCAATTATTCCTTCTACTCCATTTAGTTGACGTTTAATGATCCAATCTTGTATGGTACGTAATTTTTCTGTATTATATTGATTCTCATACCCTGGTTTTACCTTTAGTACATATTGATAAATTTCTCCTAATCCTGTTGTTATAGGCATTAATTCAGGATCTCCTAACCCATCAGGTATTTCTGATTTTGCAATATCTACTTGTTCTTTAACCAACTGCCTTGCTTGTAAAGTAGGTATATTTTCTTTAAAGACAACCGTTATTATGGAGAGTCCAAATCTAGATATGGAGCGTACTTCTGTTGTTCCTGGAATATTTCTTAATTGTGATTCTAATGGGAAAGTTATTAACTTTTCAACTTCTTGAGGTGCTAAAGTTGGTGAAGTGGTTACTATTTGCACTTGATTATTTGTAATATCGGGAGTTGCATCAATAGCAATATCTTTTACTGAGTAAACCCCACCTATCAATAAGGCGAGTGTTCCTACAATAATTAATAATTTATTATTTATAGAGAATTCTATAATTTTTTTAAACATAATTTTATTATTAGTATTATATAATTAGAATGGGTATATAAAAATTAGTATTATCTGCTAATATTGTCTCCACCATTAATCATGGCAGAAACAATTCCTTTATCCGTTGATTTTTCACCTATGAATATTCCAATCATATGAAAAACCAAGAAAATCAACATAAAATATAATGATAGTTGATGAATTGATTTTAATGATTGAGCATATTCTTTAGGTGCATTTTGAATTAATAAACCTGTAATAAGAGTTATTCCTAAACCTATATAAAAAATTAAATACACCAAAGACTGAAATTTCTTTTTTAGGGAATATTTTATTAGTGATGAGGTTCTAAACTTCCCTTTTTTAATAATTATATAAGTAATTCTTAATAAGTATAATCCTAGCAATACATATCCAATGTATACATGCCAATTAAACATATTTCCCCTAATGTTTTTTGCTATACTTACTGCTTCCTTTTGGGTAATTTTAATATTATTTTCTTGTAAATTATTGAATATAATAGTAGCCATTATATTTTTGTTCATCCAACCCAATCTAAGAAAAATAGTAATGAGTATAAAAATAATTGTGAGAGCCATAGACCAATGTAATAATCTATGTATTAATGAAAATTTATAATTATTCATTAGTGTTTATAATAAATTTGTTAACAATAAATAAAAATGAGATTACCTAGTTCCAGCTGAAAAAAGATAAGATAAAAATATTGTGTGGATTTATTATATAATAGGAGGCGCTCTTAATCTAAGATTTCTAGGATGACTTTGATGTGAAAATAATAGATTATAATCTGGGAAAATTGTTGATCTTTTTAATTCTTTAAATTGAAATCTTAAAAAATTTATTTCTGGAACCTCAAAGATTGAGATAGAATTTATTTGATATTTGTAATTAGAAATTTTAAAAGTTTCTAAATGCTTTTCACCTAAATTTACATGCTTTATTAAATCAGCGATCGCACCAATTAAGGAACTCTCATCTTTTTCCAATAAATCGTTATTATCAAATAAACATTCGTGAATTACTGTCTGTAATTTAGCTTTGTGCTGATGTGGAATAATCATATGTGCTACAACTATTAGTGTAGCTAAATACATAGATATTTTCCCCATAATTTTCATTGACGCAAAGTTAATTTATTTCCTATAAACTTAAGAGCTATTATTTAATTTAGAATTAATTTACACAATAGTTAAAATGCTTTTTTGTCTCCTGAAATTATATTAAAAAATGTTCTTATAATAATTATTATATCTAGCAAAAACGACCAATTTTTAACATAATATGCATCAGCTATTACTCTTTTATGAATATCTTCCTTAGTGGCTATCTCTCCTCTAAAACCTTTGGACTGTGCTAAGCCTGTAATACCTGGTTTTACATAATGTCTTAAACTATACTTCAATATAATATCGTTATAATGCTCATCTTGTATTACCATATGTGGCCTTGGACCTACCACGGACATATTTCCAATCAAAACATTTATAAATTGTGGGAATTCGTCTAGACTAGTCTTTCTTAATATTTTACCAAAGCGTGTAATTCGTATATCTCCTTTAACTGTTGCTTTAATATTGTTATCAACACTTTTTTTCATGGTTCTAAATTTAAAGCAATTAAATACTTTCCCTCTTAGCCCTACTCTTTTTTGAAGATAAAATACTGGACTCCCAGAATCTAGCAAAATTACCAATCCTATTAAAGGAAAAAGCCAACTTATAATAAATATTATAACAAAAAGTGAAAAAATAATATCAAATATTCTTTTTAAAAATTGATTCCAAAAGCTATCCAAAGGGAATTTTTTAAATGTTAATATGGGATATGTATCATAATACTCTAAATTCAAACTGCTATAGGAATCATAAATTTCACTAGGAATAAAACTTATTTCAATATGTAATTTTTGAGCTAAATAAACGAGATCTTCGTGAGTTTCCTTTGGTAATTGTCCATTTAAGGAAAAAAATATTGTTTGAATTTCATTATTAATAATATAATTTTTAAATTCTTTAAAAATATATTTATGCTTATTCTCTTTATTAATTATTTTTACCTTAAAAAGAAATTCCCCACAATTAAGAATTCCATAATGTTTTTTTTTGGTTAGTAAATTTATAAATGAATAGGTATTACTATTCTCATCTACAAAAACTACTTTTCTATTATTGCCTCCTAATTTTCTATAATACCTTATGCCGTAAAATAATAATATTTTAGTTGCGGTAGTCAATATAAAAAGTACTGTAATAAATTTTAAGGATAATTTATTAGAAAACAATTCATTGGACTTAAACCCTGATACTGCAAATACAATAATGCTAAACGATAAAATCTGATAAAAATTCTTTTTAATGATGGGTATCACTCCACTAAACCTACTGCCTATATATAATTTTACATTTACTGATATAAAATACCAACTAACTACAAATAATATTAAAACTTTATAATGAGCAGTGTATAAATAAGAAATTGACAAATACTTATGAAAATTTTCTAAATATTGTATTTTTATAAAAAATAATGATAAAAATGTTAATATCAGAATATCAAGGGCATACTGAAAAAAAATTAAATTTTCTGAACTCTTACTGCGCTTAATCATTTTTTGCTTTTATCGAAAAATTTCTGCTTTGAAATTTAAAAAGTAAACTATATATAAATACAAAAAAAAGTATTCCTTTTTGTCGGTTTAAGAATGACTCTGTAAAAAATAAGAAAATCATTAATAAAACAAAACTAAACAATATAATATTATAATTTTTTATGGATTTAATAAATGAAAAAACTAGTATAAAAGCTAATAAAAATAGCCCTATGATTCCCAATTCTATACTTGTTTGCATATATTGATTGTGGAAATTATAACTTAAATATTGCGGCACTGTATAATATAAATAATAATCATTTAAAAGCCCTTGAGCAGATGATAAACCTAAGCCTTGAAATCCAACATTATTATTTAAAAACATTTCAATACCCATTCTCAATTGTAAAAGTCTCAAATTAGTACCATTGAATTGATAATTATTAAAAAAATCTTTCGTTAATATTTCTTTAAAATTCGTATTACTTTCAACTAAGTATCTCTCTTTTAATGGTGAATCTATATAAACAAAAGCAGTGAAAATTACAACCATTGATAACAAACTTCCTACTATAATTTGCTTTTGCTTCTTATTTTTATTGAAAAATAACACAATCATTAATTGAATAAAAAATGTAGTGAAAATTATATTTTTTGATGATAATAGAATTAAATAGAATAATAAAATAAATACTAATATATAATCATAAAATTTTTTCTTTGAAACATTGATCATTGACAAAAGTGTAAATGAGGTGAAAGTAGATATATATATAGCGTTATTATTATACATAGATGTCAAATCATGATAAAAAAAGTGATTAATGTTTTGATCAGATATATATAATTGATAGGAATTGAATAAACAGATAATAAAATATATAGATAAACTAATGCTTAATGTTCTAAATATTACTATAATATTTTTATTACCTATTTTAGGGAACTGAGAAAAGAATATTGGAATTAATAAAAAACTTATAAGCTTTATAATTCCTTTAAAAGTTTGTTGATGATCAATAGTCCATACAACAGAACAAACTGTCCATAAAAAAAATATTATTAGAGGTAAGTAATTTTTATCAAATTTTATTGTTTTGTTTTTTACGCATTGAAATATGCTTGCAATACCAAATAGAATAAGCATAAAATTACTTAATGCAAAACCTGGAATAAAAGAACCTATAAACAATCCATAAAAAATTGCCAACATGAAATTTACATCTAACCTTCTTTTTATAAACATTGTTTTATATAATCTAAATATTGGTTGTTAATTATTTCCCACTTATAAAATTTCTCTATTTTTAGTTTATTATTTTCAATTTTTTTCTGATTATTTACTTTATGAACTAATGATACGATATTTGAAACTTCATCACTATTGGAGAAATAATAAGCATCGTCTTCCAGTATAGATTTATTAAAGATATTATTGTGAGCAATTATCAAGCAATTACTTGCCATAGCCTCTAATAAAGATGGATTTGTACCTCCAACTGAGTGCCCATGAAAATATAATTCTGAAAAATATCTTAAATTATTTAGTATTTCTATATCATATATTGCTCCTATAAATTCAATGTTTGAATACGAATGATACATATGATACAAATACTTTCCGAAATCTGTGTTCTTATAATTCCCTACAATTATTAATTTATTATTACTTTTAGACTTTATAATACCTTTAATAATTATTTCTATATTATTTTCAGGTTCCATTCTTGCAACCAACAAATTATATTGATTAGGTGATAATTGAAAAGCTTCTAGTTTTTTTACTTGGGGGATAGTAAATATTTCAGCTCCGTAAGCTATATATTTAGATTCTTTTCTGTATATTTTGCTTATATATTCTTTAATGCCTATAGAATCAGAAATTAAATAATCACTGTGTTTGATAGCTAATTTTTCTGCAAATTTTAAAAATTTTTGTACAGCTTTGGAATATTTACTCCTTTTCCATTCTAAACCATCCATGTTTGTGATTATTACAGACTTTTTAGGTAATAAAAAATACCAAATACTACTACTGGTATATCCTAATTGCAATATAACATCAAAATTCCTTTTTCGACTGTCCAAAATACAATTTAAATCATAAATAAATTGTCCTGCTGTACCTATTTTATTTTCTGGATCTTTACAATGAATAAGATTAACCCCTTTATATATTTTTTTCTTGTAAGGATGTAGGGAAGAATTATAAACATAAACCTCATAACCTTTAGAGGCTAAAAAAACTGAAAAAAATTCAGCAAATTGCTCAAATCCACCATGAAAATTAGGTACTCCTCTTGTGCCTAATATAGCTATTTTCATCAAATTAATTCATAAAGATAGTTATCAAACGGTAAATATAATGCATTATTACCTTTAGTTAACTATTAAAATTTATTAGAATAATTAAATAATAATATTAACTTTAACGTCAGAATTTTAATTTCAGATGACTTATAAAACTTTTTTCAACTGCATTCTTATAATACTAATATCATTAGTCTCCTGTAAAAATTTTAATGATCAATCTACAACTCATAACACCATTTCAAATAGTGGTTCTATACCTAAATTTCAAGTTATTATAGAAGGCGTATATAAGAAAAATGATTTTATAAAAGTTTATTATATAGATGAAAATGATTCTATTTTCTCAGAAAAATCAAGTAAAAGGAAAATTATTTTAGGGGATGACAAAATTCAAAAAATTATTTTTGAATTCCCAATAGGTATTAAGCCAAAAAATTTAATGTTATCAATGAGTAGCAACAATGAGCAAGATAAAATTTTTTTAAAGAATATTACTTTAAAGTATGGTAATGATTCAATTAGTGGAGATGGAGGTGATTTTCAAAATTATTTTTTTGTAAATGAATGTATGAAATTTAATGATTTGACATATTATTATGATCTTTATAATAAACAAAATCAATATAATCCTGTACTTACAGCTAACGATTCTTTAAAATTATTAATGAATAAATTATATCCTCCAAAAATATTAAAAAAATAAAAATTTCATCTTTCCCATTTAACATTACTTTTTATTAGTTTTATTGGTACTCCCCCATATATAGCGTTATTAGAGTTTAAAATTCCAGCAACTAAAGAATTTGATGCAATAACAATACCATCAGAAACTATACTACCTTTTAAGATTGTTGATCTACATCCTATCCATACATTATTACCTATTTTAATATCTTTATTTTCATTAATAATATTATTATCTATATCATAAATTTTATGAAAATCTGTATCTAAAAATAGTACTTCCCATGATAATAAACAATTTGAACCAAATTCAATCCTTCTATTACTTGCTACTAATGATGTTTCAGCAGAAATTGCAAAATTATCTCCAAACTCTATCTTACCTTTCTCTCCTACAGATATTTTAAAACCTTGACCAATAAAAGCTTTTCCTTTAAAAATAATTTTTCCTTTCACATCCCAAATTGATTTAGATCTCTTATGATCAAATATCCCGACAGCTTCATACCCTAACCGAATGCTTCTCATTTTAGGTTTAAAATCTAATACTATATTCCCTTTGGAATTTTTTAATTTTACATTTTTTGAAACAAATATTGGTAAAAAAATTGCTTGTTTATAAGTTAGATATTTAAAATTAAAATAAATTGTTTTAAAATTAAGCTCTTTAAAACCCTTTAATATATTTGAAATATTCATTTAATTCTAAAATTATTAATAATCACTTCTTTAAAGTTTGAACTTATATTTCTCCAATTGTATTTTTCCAATATAATATTTTTTATTTCTTCAAAAGGATAATATTCATCTTGCAAAATTTTTAATAATTTTTCTGCAAAATCTACGTTATTTTCAGGATTGAAATTATAAGAAAAAAAATTGAAATCTGACATTGCCGTTAAATTTGAGCATAATACTTTGCAACCATTAATAGCTGCCTCAATTGGCGGTATTCCAAATCCCTCGGCTAAAGATGGATACACAAAACATAATGACTGTTTATGAAAATTTTCTAATTCTTCTTCTTCAATATCGTGAATAAAAAACACCCTATTATTTAAATTTTTAGGAACTAATTTTAAAACTTCATCATAAGCATCTTTTTCAATTTTATCCGTATATCTTCCGATAAAGACTAAATCAATACCTTTTTCATACAGTTTAAGATTTAAGTATACTTTTAATAAGCCTAATTGATTTTTTCTACTTTCAAACCGACTAACATAGTGTATATAATTTCTTATATTATATTTAGCTTTAACATCATAAGTTATATTTTTCTTTGATGAAATAGACACACCGTTAGGTGTTACATGTATTTTGTTTAATTTAATATTGAATTTATTATATATATCTCTCTTGGAATATTCGGAGACCGTTAAAAGTACATCTGATTTAGTTGCTGAATAAGAAAATAGTTTTGTTCTTATAAATCTATAATACCATGGAAAATAAGATTTAAAATCCATAAATAATAAATCATGTATTGTATTTATATATTTACAATATTTAAATCCTAAAGGAACTATATATTGAAAGTGCGCGTAGTCATAATTTCCTGATTTTAAGATTTTGGGGTATTCTATAAATAATCGACTAAATGTTGATTTTGAATTTAGTTTAATGAATTTAAAATCTTGTGAAATAAATATTTTTTTTAAATTGCTAATATTATTTGAACATAAAGTTATCTCAAAATCATTGTAATGCACTAAATGATTATACAATCCTTTTATGTAGGTAGTAGTTCCTTGAAATGAATTTTCAAATACATGAGCATCAACTAAAATTTTAATTTTTTTCATAAATTAATGCGCATAAGCGATAAATATTAAATTAAATAATCCTGATTAAATCTACTCTAATAAACAATTTTTATATTTATTTTTGATAAAAACCTGTTTTCCAAGCAGAACTCCTAAGATAAATATAATTAAATCATTTTTCCCATATATTCCAGCAATTACAAAACTAGTTAATATAATGATTAAACCTATTCCTAATTGAAAGAAATATAAGTATTTATAATTAGTAAAAAATAATTTAAAATTTAAACAAATTATAATTATAAATATCAGATATAATGACAATCCTACCAATCCAGTTTTAAAATACACATAAGCATATCCATTATGTAATACTGGAATAAACTGTACTTTTTCTCCCCCTAAATATACTTTTAAATGAAGGTCAACTAAAGATCCAAATCCATTACCTAATAATTTATTATTTACTTGCTCTAAAGCACACTTTGTTTCATAGGCTCTCCAGTGCTTATATAATTGTTCTAGCGATTCATTATCAGCATCTGCATTCGCATAAAATACTTCATCTTTTGTATACTTTATTTTATCCATGAAAATTTCAATTCCTGAACTTTGGGATTTATCTGTAAGTTTATCTTTTACTAAAAAAAAATTAAAAGAAACCAATAATCCTACATAAAGAAAAGGTATTATTAAATAATAAATTTTCTTATAATTAATTTCTTTTAATGAAAATAAGACAAGAATAAACAAAATAAGTAGATTGATTCTTGAAAAATACAATAAAGTAGAAGTTAATAATATTATAGAATATAATATTCTAAATTTAGAACTAAAGGAGAAGATATTTTTTTCTTTTAATAATAGAAAATATATCCCAAAAACTTCAAGTATATAACCTCTACCTAAAGCATCCCTAATACTTTCTATATTTAATGGTAAACAAAAAAGGTAACTAGTAGATCTAATAATATGTATGACTGCAAAGATTAGAGCCATATATACGAAAATTTTAATTATTCTCTTTAAATCTATTTGTTGTACTACTATATAACCAAAAATAAAAAATATTATTGGTCTTATGAAGTAAAAAATATCTTTTATATAATCATATAAAGAATTATTTATCTTTAGTAGACCTATTGTAAGAATTAATATAAGTATGAATATAATAAAGAAAAAATTAAATTCAAATTTACTTTTATTAAAATAACATGCTATATAAAATGTTGACAATAATAAAATAACAATAATATATATATTTTGTAAAATAAATGAGAGTAAAAAAAGACCAACGATAAGAAGATATGTTAATTTATTTTTAAATGACTCTTCAAAAAAAAAATTCATATTTATATTTTAAGCAAATTTATAAAAATTTATAAATTTGTCTATGACTCTATCAATTATAATTGTTAATTACAACGGCATTAACTACCTAGAAGGATGTTTAAATTCAATTTTTAATAATTTGCAACTTATAGATTATGAAGTCATTATTATTGATAATAAATCAACTGACGATAGCGTTGAATTTATTAAAAAAAAATTTCCAAACGTTATATTAATTGAAAGTGACGATAACCTAGGTTTTGCTAAAGGAAACAATATAGCATCTAAAAATGCTAAAGGAAAATATTTACTACTTTTAAATAATGATACTATTTTAAATAGTAATCTTAATAATGAAATAGATATTCTTAATAAGAATAATTGGATTGGTGCTTTAGGAATTCAGATGCTTAACAAAAATTATGAATATACATGTTCCACTGGAAGATTCCCACGTTTTAATAATATTTATAAATTAAAAAATTTATACCTGAATCAAAAAGAAAATTTAAATAAAAATGAAATTTTCAAAGTTGACTGGATTGAGGGCTCTTTTATACTTATACCTCATCACGTATGGGCTAAAATTCAAGGTTTTACTGAAGATTATTTTATGTATGCAGAGGATATAGATATTTGTAAAAAAATCAAGAATTTAAATTATGAAATAGTATTCTATCCAAAATCTACTTATATCCACTTTGGAGGGTTTAATTCAGAAAGAAATAAATTACTAATCTCAAGCCTAAAAACTTATTGCGATAAAAATATGCCTATATTTGAACGATTTATTTCAAAAAAATTATTAAATTTGAATTTAATAATTAAAAAAATGAAAAATATACGCCATATTAATATAATATTACTTTCCTTTTTTTTTTATAAATTGCTCTCATGATGATTCAACAGACGACTATAATTATAAAGTTTTAATTATTGGGAATTCAATAACTAAACACGGCATTTGTTCTTATTGGTGGGGAGATTGGGGAATGGCTTCTTCTAGAAGGGATAAAGATTATGTACATATATTACAAAAATTGCTTTATCAACGTAAGGGAAAGTTTTTAACTATGAATGTTTCTGGTGATTCAAGTTGGGAAATTAATCTTAATAATTATGACAAATCTAATTTCAATCCATACTTAAAAGATGATATTGATTTAATTATAATCAGATTAGGAGAAAACGTATCAAATGATTCTAAAACAATGTCTCATTATGAATATGATTTTATTTCTTTGATTAAATATATAAAAGTAAAATCTCCTAATGCATTAATTATGGTAACTGGGAATTTTTGGAAAAATGATCTAAAAGATGAAAAACAAAAAAATGCAGCTCTTAAAGAAAATTGTATATGGGTTAGTTTAAGTCACCTAGACATTGATGAAAATAAAAGTACAATTAATACACAAGTCTTTGGAGATGATGGTAAGTTGCATACTATCATTGAAGGTGGAAGCATAGCTAATGGTGTTGCTGCGCATCCCAATGATTTAGGAATGCAAAGAATTGCTGAAACAATTTTTCAAGCAATACCTTTATAACAATTAGTATTACCTTAAATATTTAATAACTTTAGCTGGAACTCCCCCAATAACACAATCACAAGGAAATTCCTTATTCACAATTGCTCCGGCTGCGATAACACAATTATTACCTACTTTTGCTCCATCTAAAAAAGTCACCTTTGATCCAACCCAAATATTATTTCCTAAATTTATTCCCTTGGAAGTTACACCTTGATTTACTATATCTTTATTGGAATCAATGAAGATATGATTTTCGGAATGAAAACTTATATATTGCCCCATAATAACATTATTCCCAATATATACCCCTCCTGAAGCTCCAATATGGCAGAACTCGCCCATTGCGGAATTATTACCAATTTTAAATCCTCTACCATACTTTGATAAATGGCTAGTAACTGTTAAAATTGAATATGAACCTAATTTGCTAGATTCTCCAAATTGAATTTTTTCCTTAGCATATCCATCTATTTTACAATAGTTTTCTATAACAGTGCCTTTTCCAAAGTTAATATTAGATTTATTATTAATTGAAACATTTTTACCTAAAAAAATAATTTTTCTAGTTCTCAAAATACCCCTTAGCAACATTATCCCTCTATTATAAATTTCCTTTCTAATTCTACTTTTAGGGATTTCCGAATCTATCGTATACTTTTTTCCAAATTTTTTTAAAAGGTACTGTAACATTGATTTAAAACGTTAGTTTATTTAACTTTTTTAATAACCTATTCTTTTAATTTAATATACAATACGAATATATTCATAAATTTCGGTCTTTATAAAATTCTTTTAACATATTATTATCGATAATATTTTTCAACCCTTGCATAAGCGAAATGTATAATATGCAAACAGATCTAATCCCCTTTTTGTAAATGAAAATAGATTTCATACTTTCTTTAAAAAAATGATAAATTATCATTATTATATTGATTTTTTTTCTATTCCCGTATTTAAGAATATTTATTATAGAATTACGAAAACCTAATATAAAGAAATAGGGAATAATATCCTCACTTTTATACTTTTTAAAAAGAGATGGTTTGGATATATTTAGATTGTTTTTATATTCATCAAGTTTAAATGTCTTATCACTATACTTTTTATGATATATACAAGCATTTTTAACAAGTATTATTTTTAATTGATGCTGTTTTATTCTTAAAGAATACTCAACGTCATCATTAAACATAAAATAATCTTTATTAGGAAAGCCTATTTTATTAATAATATCCTTTCGAATCAGCATACCTATAAAAGAGGTAAAATCAATAGGAATTATATTATTTTCATTAGATAATATTTCAGAATTTTCAATAGGTTTATGAAAAAAAGGAAAATTGATTTTATCTAAATTAATCCTACCTCTATGTAGATTATTTATTTTATTACCTTCAATTACTAATGGTGCAATAACATCTGCTTGCTGATTGTATTTAATTAACGTGCTTAAACAATTTTTTTCTGGAAAAGCATCGTCATCCATTAGCCAAATCCAATCATAATTAGAATTAAATGTTTCTTTAATTCCTCTATAATAACCTCCAGCACCTCCTTCATTCGATTGGTTTATAACAGATACACCATCTAATTCTGAAAGCCAACTATTTGTTAAATCAGTGCTTCCATTATTTATTATAAGTATATCAGTTTTATAGGTTTGATCTTTTAAATTTTTAATACATTTTTTCAGTAATTCCAATCTATTGTATGTTACAACTACTGTAATTACTTTAATCATAATTATTTCTCATATTAATTAAGCTCTTATTAATTATTATAATAATTGTAAAATTTAAATAAATTCATTTAATTAATATAAATTCATTCTAATTTAAAGAATAATCATTTTTTTAAAAAATTATATTTTCACTTCTGTTGTTTGAATATTAATTCTATATCTTTAATGAATACATCTTTTTCCTCAAATATTTTTTTCTTATATAACTTAAAATCATCAATGATAGAATCGTAATTATCAATAATTGATTGAATTTTATTTATAATGACTGATAAATTTTTATCTTTTATCTTATAATTTTTATCTATAGGTAAATCTTCATAGAAATTAGCAGAACCTCTTCTATTTGTTAAAATCGCACAACCATTTATGGCTGCCTCCCTTGGTATTCTATCTTTCCCAGGATGGTTTCCAAAATCTATATATAACTTACTTGTTTTAAAATGCTTAACTAACTCAGAGGGTGTCAATCCTTTTAATGGGACCCACTCTATATGTGGCATTTTTTTTATTATTTTTTTTGTAAACCTTAATCCTTTTGCTGGATTATATAGTACTTTATTCTCTCTATCTATAATTATATCATTATCAGATCTAATAAATTCTGTATTTATATAATCTGAGAGAGAGATAACATTTGGAAAATTATTTTTTAATAAAAAATAATTTGCATATATAGATTGATAGCAATTAAAGTTTGCTCTATCTTTAATATTACTAATTGAAACTGTGAATAATTTTTGTTTAGTAAAAAGCTTTTTATAAATTTTTTTTAATATTAGAAATAATCCCTCATTAAATCTCCATCTTATTAAATCTAAATAATTAGCTGAACTTTTAAAATAATTGTCTACACTTAGCCACCAAAACATTAACTGAACATTATTAAATTTCAAAGATATATCGAATAAAATTTCAGGTAAAATTACTACATTTTTTTGTGTATCACCAATTAAACACGTACTAATTACATTATACTTTAAAAATGCTTCTGGAACATTTGTATTTATCGGTTGATGATATTTAGCATCTATATAAACAATATAAGCTTTTAGCTCTAATTTATTTAAATAATCAACCAGCTGATGCAATAACTCTGTGCCACCTGTAACAATGTTTTCAGGGCAATAAACATAAATTTGAGTTTCTGAATCTATTTTAATCATTCTTAACAATATTTAAAGCTTCTTGAATTACTTGATCCATATTTAGGTATCTATAAGTTGCTAATCTTCCTAGAAATGTATATTTCTTTAATTTATTAACTTCTCTTTGATATAATTCTAACTTTTCTAAATCTTCTTCCAATCTTTTAGGATAGTAGGGTTCATCATTTTCATTAGTTTCCTTACTGAATTCTTTAAAATAGACTGTTTTCTCATGTTTTTCCCATGGAGTAAAATGCTTATGCTCATGAACTCTTGTATAGGGTACATTTTCTTCTGCATAATTTATAACTGCATTTCCTTGAAAATCTCCAATTTCTTCTCCTCTTTCAAAATATACGGTACGATAACCTAACCTGCCGTATTTGTAATTAAAAAATGCATCTATAGGACCTGTATAATAAATATGCTCAAAATTATCTATATTAAAACTTTCATTAAACTTTGTTTGTAATTTTATTTCTATATTAGGATGTGACAACATTTTTCTAAAAATTTCTGTATATCCGTTTCTAGGTATTCCTTGATAAATATTGGAATAATAATTATCTTCATAGCTAAATCTTACTGGTAATCGCTTTAGTATAGAAGCAGGAAGGTCTTTAGGTTTACAACCCCATTGTTTTTTTGTATACCCGTAAAAAAAGGCTTGGTAAAGATCTTTACCGATAAATTTTAATGCTTGCTCTTCAAAATTCTCAGGCTCGGATATAGATTTGTCTGCTTGTTTTTCAATAAATTCTTCTGCCTCTTTAGGATTAAAATTCTTATTGAAAAATTGATTGATCGTATGTAAATTAATAGGCATTGAAAATATTTGACCATCATAAACAGTTTTAACTCTGTTAATAAATGGAATCATGTCACAAAAATTTGTTATATATTCCCAAACTTCTTGATTAGACGTATTAAAAATGTGTGGTCCATATTTGTGAACCATTACATTTGTATTCGGATCTCTTTCACTATAGCAGTTTCCACCTATATGAGACCTTTCATCAATAATCAAAACTTTACAATTTTCATTTTTTGTTAATTGTTCTGCTACAACAGCTCCTGAAAAACCACATCCAACAATTAAATATTTTTTCATCCTTATTATTTAGCTTTATTAAACATTAATTGAATATAATGCTTTAATCGTATTAAATTAAATTCTTTCCAACTGATTGGATTAATTCCCTGTTTTTTTAACATTACATACATAGTTATTGTAATATATAACTCTACTAATAGCCAATTCCATGCTGTGCCTATATAGCCTAACCATTTTATCATTACTACATTTAAAACTAGTCCAAGTAAAGCTCCAGAACTTGTAATACGGAAAAATAATTTATCCATGTTTAAATTCATCATAATTTGTATCCCAAATGAATTACTTATTGCTATCAGTAAAGGTACTAGAGTAAGTACTCTAAATACATGAATAGAAGGTTTAAAATCTTTCCCATATAAAATGTTAATCCCAATGCCAGCAAATAAATACATAATAACCCCTGAAATACTTGTTAAAATTATCACCCATGGAAATATTTTTTGAGTGGTTTGCAAACCTTCTTCTTTACTTTTTCCAAAAGCCTTTCCTATATATGGGTAAAAGGCTTGTGCCAAGGGTATATTTATAACACCTATTGATATTAATATTAATTTTTGTGCAGCGGTGTAATAACCTACCGATTCTTCACTCTGCATTATTCCTAATACAACAATATTCGTTGCTGTATATAAATTTATAACAACTGTTGAAAAGAAAATTGTCTTTTCTCTATTTAGTAAATTAAAGATCTTTTTTAAAGATATCCTTCTAAGAATTATATTGTATTTTCTTATTCCCCAATAATACGAAATCCATCCAACTAAAATTGCTACTAAGCTTGTAATCAAAGGCATACATATATAATCTTGTTTTTGCCTTACTAATAATAATACAAAAATGGTAAATAACAATTTAGACAGGAAATTCAACACGGCTACTTTTGAAAGATCTTGCATTGCTTGAAAAAACCAATTCTGAGATAATAAAGACGCTATGCATGTTAAAAAAGTAAATACAGCGACTTTCTTTTCTAAATAAAGTGGTTCAAAAAATAGTACGCAGGGTATGAATAATACAATTGATATTAAAAATAAAAATATTTTCGCATATAATACTTCACTAAAGACTAAATCTCTTAGTTCTTTATTATTAGGATCTTTAGCTACCCTTCTGGTTGCTGTTAAATTGAACCCATAATCAATCAATAAGGTAAAATACCCAATAAAAGTAGCTGCATAGTTTACAACTCCAAACTTATCTGGACCAATTATTCTAGAAATTATGGGAATTGATATTAATGGTAGAATAAGATTTGCTACCTGCACTACACCTAATGATGCAATATTTTTAAAAAGTCCATGTTTATTCATGAATCCTTTTTATAGGTCTAGCTATTATTAATAGATAATAGGGTACAAATATTACAATTAGATATATTATTATTGTATTAAATATATTCTGCTTTTCAAAAATAGAATCATATGCAAAAAGAAATATATTACTTAGTATAAGATAAAAAAATGTATTTTGTCCTAATAATATGGCAAAATTAGATAAATTCTTCATATTATAATTATTATTCTTGACAATCCATTGGTCAAGACAAATAGATATCACATAATATATATAAACAAAAAACATTGCTCCTACTAACCATTCAAATCTAGGAGGAAATCTAGTTGGTGAAACCCCTTTATTATAGAAATAAGCTATATAAATAGCTGTTCCAAAGATTAGGAAAATTATAATAAAAATATTCTGTTTTATTTTTTTACTTTTTGAAAAATATACTCCTAATAAAAAATATGGAAAATAAAGTAAAATTGGAAATAATGAATATTTTGTAGATCCTAAATATAAACCTAATCTAGGACCTATTTTATCATAGGGGATAATATAGGATAAAGAAAATAACAAAATTGAAAATAGGATTATATAGTTGACATTTAATTTAGATATTTTTCTAATCCAAGGAAAAAATATTAAAATAATTAACATCAAGCCAAAATAAGCTAATATGAATTCAGAAAGTCCTGGTATATCTTTCAGAGTTAAAATATTAACTACATCAGTATTTTTTATACCTGGATGAATAAAAAATCTATAAGAAAATGCTGAAATATAATATCCTATAAGCATTTTAATCGCACTATTGAAGATTTTTTTTCTTACTTGCTGTAAATTAGATGCGTTAAAATATATAATATTGCATAAAAAACCAAAACAAAAAAAATATCCTGAAAATGTAATTAAGTGTAAAAATTCAGCTATAAAAGCTATATATTTAGTTCCTTTAAAATCATCTATTAAATATACGTCTTTATTATAAACAAATGCTAAAACATGCCCAAATAACATTCCTAGCAACAAAAAGCACTTCATATAGCTAATATAATTTATATTTTTCATAAAGTATAAATTAAAAATAATTCCTTAAACTCTCTTTCCAATTGGGGATTGAAACACCAAAAGTCGTCTTAATCTTAGTTTTATCTAATAAACTATACTTAGGTCTTTTAGCAGGAGTTTTATATTCATCTGTAGAAACTGGCAGAATACTAATTTGAGAATTGCTTATTTTTTTTATTTCTTCCGCAAACTGAAACCAACTACATTCTCCTTCGTTAGAATAATGATAAATCCCATAGGCTTCTATATCATTTTGTATGATGGTAAGAATAGTTTCAGCTAAATCTAGCGCATTGGTAGGGGAACCTATTTGATCGTTAACTACACTTATTTCTTTTTTTTGATCAAATAAATTCAACATTGTTTTCACAAAATTGTGACCATACGGAGAATATAACCAAGCAGTTCTTAAAATATAATGCTTGGAATTATATTTTTGAGCCATCTTTTCACCTTCCAATTTAGTTAACCCATAAATACCTAAAGGATTAACTGGGTCATCTTCTTTTCTTGGAGTTGATTCATCTCCCGAGAAAACATAATCTGTTGAAATTTGTATCAATGTAGCTTTTTGAGACGCACTCGCTTGTGCCAAATATTTTACCGCATGGGTATTAAGATTTTCAGCTATTTCTTTATTCTCTTCTGCTTTATCTACCGCTGTATATGCTGCACAATTGATTATATAATCAAACTTATTGGAATAGAAATATGTTTTCACAAACATTTCATCCATTATATCTAGTTCTTGAATATCGGTAAAAACAAAAGCACAATCTGTTAGAGGTTTTTCCTTTATTTTTTGTCTTAAAGACATTCCTAATTGACCATCTCCTCCGGTAACCAATATTCTTTTCATAAATTCTTATTCGTTAATTGATTAAAAGAAATAGAAGTTCTATCTTTATCAGAAAGAATCTCTTTCCCTTTTTCAATACCCCAATTAATATTTAAAGTTTCATCTAGGGGATTGATACCAAATTCACTTTCTTTATTGTAAAAACCTTCACATTTATAAGCAAATATAACTGTTTCAGATAGCACAGAAAATCCATGCAAAAATCCTTTAGGAATAAACAGTTGTTTTTTATTTTCTGAAGATAGTTCAACGGCAATATGCTGACCGTAAGTTTCTGAATTTTCACGTACATCTACAGCTACATCTAAAACTTTCCCCTCTAACACATATACTAGTTTCGCTTGTGCGAACGGTGGAAGTTGCTGATGCAATCCTCTAATCACTCCAAAACTTGATTTAGAGAGGTTGTCTTGAACAAATTCTGGTTTATATCCGATTTGTTCTTGAAAAGATTTTAAATTGTATGTTTCCATAAAAAAACCTCTAGAGTCTTCATAAACCTTAGGTTCAATAATAAAACAACCTTTTAATTCAGTTTCAACTACTTTCATTTATATTGTTTGAATTTCTTTGTTTTGATTATGAAATGTACTTACTCTATTTTCGAAAGAATCTTCAAGTATATTTACCTTTAAATCTTCAAATAGATTTATAATATTGTGGGGTTGTTCTTCAGATTTTCTGGTTTTTAGATTAAAATAGATTAATGTTAACCATAACACAGCATGAATCATTTTTTTTTCTTTGTCATACATTAAAATTTCCACTGTATTTGTTTTGTCTGAATACTTAATGATTTTACTCGTTATCTTTATCTGCTGGTTAAATTTAACCTCCTTGATATAAGCAATTTGATTTTGTAAAACCACCCATAAACAACCTGTTTTTTTAGACTGTTCATAATTATCTATTTGATAATTTTCTAAACAGTGATCTTCTCTTGCATTAAGCATATAATCAAAATAACGTATATTTGATAAATGCCCAATAGGATCACAATCCATAAATCTAATTTTATGAATGGATTCAGGTTCTTTCACCAACATATTTGTAAAATTTATACAAAGGTAATTGTTTTTATTGAATTGAATTTTATATTCTAAAGGTTTGCATTGGTAATTTAATAGTTTACTAGTGTTTTAATCAATCATGGATAGCTGAATTCTTTTTCTATCTATATCTACTTCAATTATTTTCACTTCCACTGTTTGATTAAGATGAACCACCGTATTAATGTCTGTAACAAATTCCTTGGCAACTTTAGAGATATGGACCAACCCACTTTCTTTAATTCCTATATCTACAAAACATCCAAAATTTGTTATATTATTGATTATACCCGGTACTTTCATACCTATTTTTAGATCATCTATGGTTTTTAATGTTGAGTCAAAAGTGAAAATTTGTGATTTTTTTCGGGGATCTAATCCTGGCTTTTCTAATTCTTTGATAATATCTTTTAAAGTTGGTAACCCTACTTCTGAAGTTATATATTTATCTAATTTTATTTTTTTTATTTCTTCTGAATTGCAAACTAAATTCTCTACTTTCAGACCTAAATCTTTAGCCATTTGTTCTACAATAGGATAACTTTCGGGATGCACGGCTGAGTTATCTAAAGGATTTTTTGCATTTGGTATTCTTAAAAAAGCAGAAGATTGTTGAAACGCCTTGTCTCCTAAACGAGGGATTTTTTTTAATTCTTCTCTTTGAGTAAACAATCCTTTTTCAGTTCTATATTTTATGATATTTTCAGCTAACTTTTCACCTATTCCGGATACATAGGATAGTAACGATTTACTAGCAGTGTTTAAGTTTACTCCTACATTGTTTACGCAAGACATAACAACTATATCTAACTCATTTTTTAACAATGTTTGATCTACGTCATGTTGATATTGTCCTACACCTATAGATTTAGGATCAATTTTAACAAGCTCTGCCAATGGATCTGACAATCTTCTTCCTATAGACACAGCACCTCGAACCGTTACATCATAATTGGGGAATTCCTCTCTCGCTAATTTGGATGCGGAATAGACTGAAGCTCCGGCTTCATTTACCACAAATACTTTTAAAGGACGATCAAAAGCTATGGATTGAATTAAACGTTCGGTTTCTCTGGATGCTGTTCCATTTCCAATAGATATTGCATCAATTTTATAAGCATTAATGAGTGACTTAATTTTTTTTATTGATTCTTTCGTTTCTCTTTGTGGGGCATGTGGATAAACAGTATCGTTATGTAAAAGTTCTCCTTGTTCACTTAAACAAACGATCTTACATCCGGATTTGTATCCGGGGTCTATAGCTAAAATTCTTTTTTCACCTAATGGTGGTTGTAACAAAAGTTGTTGCAAATTGGCTGAGAAAACTTGTATTGAAACCTTATCTGCTTGCAATTTTGCATCTTGCATAATTTCATTGCTTAGCGCTGGTTCTAACAATCGTGAAAATGAATCCTTAATGGCTAAGTTAATTTGTTTCTTTATTTCTTTTTGGCTGGTTTTTAGAATATTTCTCTCAATAATTTCTATTGCTTGCTCTTTATCAACTTTTATCTTAACTCTTAAAAAACCTTCATTTTCTCCTCTCATCATCGCTAATATACGGTGGGAGGGAGATCTCTTTAATGGTTCTGAAAATTCAAAATAATTTAGATATTTCTTTGCTTCTTCTTCGTTTTCTTTATTTTTAACAATTGCAGATTCAATTATTGCCGTTTGTTTAAAAAGTTTTCTTAAGTATGCACGAATCTTTTCATTTTCGTTCATCCATTCTGCCATAATATCTCTTGCCCCTTGCAATACTTTCTCTACATCGTTAAGCTCTTTATTTATATATTTATTGGCTAAAGTTTCTAAATCTGTTATAGGATTTTGCTTCATTAAAATCTTCGCTAAAGGCTCTAGACCTTGCTCTTTAGCTACTGAGGCTCTTGTTTTTCTTTTCTTTTTATAAGGAAGATAATAATCCTCTAAAAGGGTTAAATCGTAACAGTTTACAATTTTATCATTTAGTTCTTGGCTTAAAGCTCCTTGTTCATCAATATTCTTTAAGATACTTTCTTTCCTCTTTTGTATATCTTCAAATTCTGTTTTTAACTTAGCAATTTTCTGGATCTGAATTTCATCTAAATTCCCAGTCATTTCCTTTCTATATCTTGAAATAAAAGGAATGGTAGCCTCCTCATCAAGTAATTTTAATGTATTTTCAATTGCTTTTGTGGGCAGTTCTATTTTTTTCTGTATGAAGGAAATTTTATTCATTTGAGTTATAAATTATATAGATATATAATAAAAAAAAAGAGCTTACTTAAAGTAAGTAGCTCTTTTTTAATTAAACGTTCAACTTATTTTAAGCTAATAAATTTTTGACAGTTTGAGAAATTAGTTTTCCTTCTGCTTTACCTTGTAATTTTTTGGAGGCTACTCCCATAACTTTGCCTAGATCTTTGATATCTTTTGCTCCTACTTCTTCAATAATTGATCGAATTTCATTTTCTAATTCTTCTGGCGTTAATTGCTTAGGCAAAAATTGCTCTATAACTTTTGCTTGAGCTATCTCATTATCTGCCAGTTCTTGTCTATTATTGGCTACGAATTGTTCGTAGGCTTCCTTTCTTTGCTTCACTAATCTTTGTAGTAGGAGTACTTCTTGCTCCTCGGTTACTTCTCCGTCCCCTCCTCCTGTTTTTAAAAGTAATAGTTGTGACTTTATAGCTCTTAATGATTCTAATGCAACTTTATCTTTTTCTTTCATGGCTGCTTTCATTGCATCCATAATTTTAGTTTCTAAACTCATATTTTTTATTTAATCTACATTATCATGAAAAAAATTGTTTGGACGAATCTTTATTTCATTTGAGCTTTTATTAAAATAAATCTCTGATTCATCTTCTGATTCTATTCTATTATCTAAATTAATTCCTTGTCTCAGATAGGCCGGAACTCGTTCAACCTCATCTACATTTTGCTTATTTAATCCTTGAAACTTACTGTTTAATTTTTTTAATCTTGCTCTTCTTTCTTGAATTTTCTTGTCCATTAATTCCGCTAAGGAATTATCTTCATTTTCATTAGTATTTGTTTCAACTAAGGAAGATATTCCTTCGTTCGTGTTTTCTACTTTTTGAGCAAAATTTTCGACTTCGTCTAACGTAAATATGGTTGACTGATTACCTAATGAATTATTGGTTTTAGTTTCCTGTACGTTTGTTTGCTCTTTGTTTACAGGCTTAATCTGGTTTAAATCTGCTCCCGATTTACTTTCATCTCTACTTATTATCCTAATATTACTATCTGTAGAGTAAGTAGGTGCAATTATTTCTGGTTTATTGGATATTCCAAAAGATGTTAGTTCCTCTTCCTCCTCTAATGTGATAATTTTTTGTACAAACGAATCATTGTTTGTATTCAATGCTTCATTTTCGTAAACATAAGATTTTAGTCTAGGTTCTTCATCGGTTTTTTCTTGTTGGATTTTTATATCATTTTTTTTTGATATATTAAATACTCTATCTTGTAAACCATCATCCGTTAGCGTATGTATTATTCTTTCTTTTTCTTTTCCACTATTTCTTTCATCATCTACAGGAAATCCTGTAGCTATAACTGTAACACTAATATTATCTCCTAAATTTTCATCTTCACCAATCCCCATAATAATATTGGTATTATTTCCTGCTTCTGATTGAATATGATCATTTATGATTCCTATCTCATCTACAGTTATCTCATCTTCTCCTGAAACAATTAATAGTAATACATTTTTCGCTCCTGTTATTTTATTATCATTTAATAATGGAGAATCTAAGGCAGTCATAATTGCTTCTTGAGCTTTGTTAGGCCCTGATGCAATGGCTGAACCCATAATTGCTGTTCCACTATTAGCTAGAACAGTTTTTGCGTCCCTTAAATCAATATTTATAGAATAGTTTTTGGTAATAACTTCTGCTATTCCTTTAGCAGCAGTACTTAATACTTCATTCGATTTAGAAAAACCTGATCTATAACCTAAATTCCCATATAGTTCTCTCAATTTATCATTTTTTACTACAATTAGGGAATCTACTGATTTTCGTATTTTTTCTAATCCTTTTTCGGCTTGCTCTAATCTACTTTTTCCTTCAAAAGAAAATGGTATAGTAACTATTCCTACAGTCAAAATACCCATTTCTTTAGCAATACCTGCAATAATGGGTGCGGCCCCCGTACCGGTTCCTCCTCCCATTCCTGCTGTTACAAATACCATTTTGGTTTGTTCTCCTAAGGCATTCTTGATATCGTCTACACTTTCTAGAGCGGCTTGTTCACCCACTTCTGGGTTTGCTCCTGCTCCTAATCCTTCGGTAATGGTTGTACCCAATTGAATTTTATTCGGGATAGGATTATTTATCAGCGCTTGAGCATCTGTGTTACATATAATAAAATCTACTCCTGTAATTCCTTGGTCATACATATATCCTACGGCATTATTTCCTCCTCCACCAACTCCAATTACTTTAATAGCAGAAGGTCTGTTTTTTGGTAATTCAAAAAATAATTTTTTGCTATCGTTATTCTCCATTTGATTCTTTTATTTATTCAGTATCGTTAATATATTTTATAAATTTCTCTTGAAAGGTTGAAAATATGGACTTCTTTTTTTCTTTTTTCTTTTCTTCTTTTTGAGAAATTTCTTTTATTTTTTTCTCTGTTTCTACACTTTCCTTTTTTGTTTCAACTTTAGGTTGAGTTTCTTTTTCTTGGGTAGAATTAAATTTATTTTTATAATTTTCTAAATTGTTTAAACCTGTCATTAAAAGACCTATTGCCGTTGCATATTCCGGGCTCGCTAATTCTTTAGGCTGACCACTGGCTAAATGCTCGTTACAATAACCTATACGTACATCCATGCCTGTTGTATATTCCGTTAATTGTCTTAGATGTTTCAATTTAGAACCTCCTCCAGTCATTACTATTCCTGCTATTAACTTTTTCTTTTGTTCCTCACATCCATAATTCCTAAGTTCTAAATATGATAAAGAAATAATTTCTTCAACCCTTGCATGGATAATTTGAGAAAGTTTTTTTACTGTAATTTCCTTAGGCTCTCTCCCATGGAGTCCTGGAATGCTAATTACTTCAATTTCTTTATTTTCAGATGGCCAGGCAGATCCATACTTAACTTTAAGTATTTCTGCTTGACGTTCAATGATTGAACAACCGGTTTTAATGTCATCTGTTATTACATTCCCTCCAAAGGGTATAACGGCTGTATGCCTTATTATATTATCTTTAAAAACAGCTATATCTGTAGTTCCTCCTCCAACATCTATTAATGCAACTCCTGCCTCTTTTTCTTCTTGACTTAATACGGCATCTGAGGAGGCTAAGGGCTCTAATGTGATCCCAATTAAATTAAGTCCGGCTTCCTTTACGCATCTTGCAATATTTCTCATTAATGATATCTGCCCTACTACAACATGAAAATTTGCTTCTAAACGACTTCCATGAAACCCTCTTGGTTCAATTATTTCTGATTGAGAATCAACTTTGTATTCTTGTGGTAATACATGAATAATTTCCTCCCCCGGCAACATTACCAATTTATGCACTTGATCTTTTAATTTATCAATATCTACATCGTCAATTACATCTTCAAAATTTGAACGTGATATATAATCACTGTGTTGTAAACTTCTTATATGTTGACCCGCAATACCTACCGTTACATCTGTGATCTTATAATTAGCTGCCTTTTCAGCTTCGCTTACTGCTTTTTTTATTGATTCAATGGTTTGAGTTATGTTATTAACAACTCCACGATGAACGCCTAGACTTTTAGATCTTCCCATTCCTAAAATCTCTAGTTTTCCATGCTCATTCTTTTGCCCAACAATAGCTACAATTTTTGTTGTACCTATATCTAAACCTACTGCAATTTTATTCGTATCCATACTCATCTTTTTGTTGCAACAATTTGATTATCATACATTAAACTTATTTTTTTATAGGTACTAAACCCTACGTAATCTAAATATTTTGTATAGAATTCCTTTAAATTGGTTAACTTTTGTTTATTATTTTCAATTTTTCCGTATTCAATGTAGCAATCTGGAACATTAAGGATTAAATGATACAAATCTTTTTTCACCTTTTCAATTCCTACAATGTGATTTTTCAATAAATTGTCCTTACAAATAACCTGAACTAAATTAGCAATCCCTTCATATTCATCTTCTTGTATTTCTCCATTAACTAATAAACAAGGTAAAGAAAAATTTTTAGATAACGGAAAGCTATTTCCGTAATTATCCAAATAAAATTCATCCTTATTTGTCTTAATTCTAGCAATTGGTTGTTTTTGAACCACATGAATATTTATTTCACCATTTAAATCTATGTACACATTATTTTTCAATATAAATGGATTGGCATTTAAACTTTCTTCTGTTTTTATGGTATTTATATCTTTAATCTTATTTGCTTGAATTCCATTATGTGAGGATTGATCAACTATTTGTTCAACCATATCCTTAGTTATAAATTGAATTCGATCTGAATTATCAATTTGGATATTAATCTCATTAATATCTCTATTATCGTGTCTTTTTATTGCAAAATTCATTAAAAAAAACAGCGAGAGGATTAAAAACAATATTTTTATTAATCTATATTTCAGCTTCATTTAACCATTGTAATAAGGGTTGATAAAGTATATCTATATTTCCAGCTCCTACAGTTAACAGTATATCAAAATCTTTTTCTTTGATTATATCTAATGCCTTATCAAGTGTGCTAACTTGCTTTTTATTTAATTGTATTTTTTCATTTAACCACTCAGAACTTACACCTTCAATAGGCAATTCTCTTGCAGGATATATATCTAATAGTAATAATTGATCTGTATGTTCCAAGCTTTTAGCAAAATCATTGGCAAAATCTCTTGTTCTTGTAAATAGATGGGGCTGAAATACTGTAAGTAAATTCTTCCCTGGATATAGGGATCTAATAGTCTCTATAGTTGCATTTAATTCCGATGGATGGTGTGCATAATCATCTATATAAATTTTACCATTTTTAAATGTATGATGGGTAAATCTTCTAGCTACTCCTTTGAATTCTGCTAAAGCTTTTCTTAACACACTTGGTGAAATACCCATTTTCAAGCCTATTCCTAAAGCTGCTATCGCATTTTCTATGTTATGTTTTCCTGGTATGGGTAGAATTAACCCTTCAATATTCAAATCAGGGGTTACCAGATCAAATGTAAATGTATGGTTCTCTATCTGTATATTTTCTGCATAATAATCTGCTTTTTCTGTTGCTGAATACGTAAAATGCTTTACATTTATGGGTAATCCTTTTTTTACTAACAAGAAACCTTCTTCTGGAATCAATTTCGCAAATTCATTAAAAGTATCTACTAAATGACTGGAATCATTATAGATGTCTAAGTGATCTGCATCCGTAGAGGTTATCGCAGCCATATTAGGAGACAATGCTAAAAAGGAACGATCGTATTCATCTGCTTCTACTACTGATATTTGATTACCGTTAAATATAAAATTTGTTTTGTAGTTGGCGGATATTCCTCCTAAAAAAGCGGTTGCTTTTAGATTAGCATATTTACACAAATGTCCTAACAGTGTACTTGTTGTTGTCTTTCCATGAGTTCCAGCAATTGCTAAACATTGTGTAAAACGAGTAATTTCTCCTAAAACTTTGGATCGTTTTAAAATAGTATAACCTTCTTCTATAAAATAATTCTTAATTTTTAAATGATTAGGTATAGCTGGTGTGTAAATGATTAATGTTTCTTCCTTATTAATATTTTCAGGTAACAATTCAGGATTATCATCATATATAATTGAAATATTCTCTTCTTCTAACTTTATGGTTAATTGAGTCTGTGTCTGATCATAGCCCCATACTTTAGCTCCTGAAAAGTTAAAGTATCTTGCAAGTGCGCTCATTCCTATACCTCCTATTCCAAGAAAATAAAAATTTTTATATGTATGAATATCTTTCATTATTAAAAATCTAAATTTATTTCTGTTAGTATTTGATCTACTATTTCTTCCGTTGCATTAGGCTTTGCCAATTTTCTAATATTTAAACTTAAGCTTTCTCTTAATTCCTGATTATTAATTAAATTTTCAATTTTTGGTAATAACTCCTGTGAGACATCTCTATCATTGACTTTTATAGCAGCTTCTTTTTTAACCAATTGTTCAGCATTTTTAGTTTGATGATCGTCTGCTGCAAATGGAAATGGAATTAATATGGTTGGCTTTCCTGCTAAACACAATTCTGAAATTGCTATAGCTCCTGCTCTGGATACAATTATATCTGCCGCAGCATAGGCAATTTCCATTTCTTTAATAAATTCTGTACAATGTATTTCTTTATTGTTAAAATTATTTTCTATATCTAGAGATGAAAAATCAGACTTACCTACCTGCCATAAAATCTGTGCACCTAAATTTATTACTTCGTTTGCCTTTTGTTTCCAAAAATTATTTATAGTTCTGGAGCCTAGAGAACCTCCAATTGAAAGTATCGTTAACTTTTCAGTATTCAATCCTAATTTTTCTTTGGCTTCCTTTTGTGAAATTTTATTTGTAAAAAGAGATTTTCTTACGGGATTACCTGTTAAACAAATTCTATTATTAGGGAAAAATTTATCCATACCCTCATAAGCTACAAAAATCCTTTTGGATTTAGCTGCCAACTTTTTATTTGTTATTCCTGCAAATGAATTCTGCTCTTGTAAAAAAATAGGAACTCCAGCATTTACAGCTGTAAATAAAGCTGGTCCCGAAGCGAATCCTCCTGTTCCAATAGCTGCATCCGGTTTAAATGTTCGTATGATTTTCTTTGCTTTTATTAAGCTTGAGATGAGTTTAATAGGAAAAGAAAGATTAGCTAACAGGGAAGATCGGGATAATCCTGAGATCCATAAACCTTCAATTTTATAACCTGCTTGTGGAACTTTTTCCATCTCCATTTTGTCTTGTGCTCCTATAAATAAGAATTCTGCATGAGGAATTCTACGCTTAATTTCGTCTGCAATAGCTATAGCGGGAAAAATATGTCCGCCAGTTCCTCCTCCACTTATTAAAAACTTAGGCGATTTCATAATTTTCTTTTTCTAGTTTACTGTTATTTTGATTCTCTTTATTAGGAATACCTCTACTTACACTTATTATAATTCCTAAAGCCATATACGTAACCCACATGGACGTTCCTCCATAGCTTAGTATGGGTAACGGTTGTCCCGTTACGGGAATTAAATTAACTGCTACTGCCATATTTGCAAAAGCTTGAAATATTACGGGTAAGCCTACTCCTACTACAAGTAAAGACCCAAAGGTATTTTCAATTCTTGTTGCTATTACTATAATTCTCCAGAGTATTAATATATATAGAAAAAAACATATAAAAACTCCTGCATACCCATATTCTTCAACGATAATGGCAAATATAAAATCTGAGGAGGATTGTGGTAATGTTTGTTTTAATGCGCTTTTCCCTGGACCTCTTGGGTTCATTCCTCCTTGTACTATGGCGGCTTTTGCTTGTTGTACTTGATAGCTTTCTTCATGTTCTTCTCCTAAGAAATTATCAACTCTACTTATCCAAGTGTGTACTCGATTGCTTGTAAAAGCATCTGGAAATTTCATTACTATAAAAATAAATAAGGTTATCGTAATTATTCCTATTCCTAATATTGATCCTATAATCTTTATGGGATAACCGCCTATAAATAATAGTGCTAGAGCCATAAAAAATATAATAAGCCCGGTGGAACCATTTGCTGGAAAAATTAATCCCACTATTAAAAATATAGGTAATAATATTGATACAAAGCTATTGTTAAATGTTATGAAAGAATTTCTGTTTCTATCTAAATATCTTGCTATATAAACGTTAAGCACTAAAGAGGCAAACGTGGATGTTTGAAAGGAAAAAGGCACTCCTGGCAATTTCAACCATCGAGAAGCATTGGCGCCTTCAATGTTATTACTCTGCATTAATGTTAACACCAATAAAAATATTACTATTGGAAGTAGTAATTTTGAAAATCCTCCAAAATATTTATAATCAAATTTTTGAAATATAAATACTATCCCTATTCCTACAATAATAAATCCTGCATGTTTGGCAAAGTGTTCCAATACGGATCCTTGTCCAACTACATATTGTAAGTTTGAGCTTGCTGAATAAACTGGAAGAAACGAGGTAAGCGATATAAGTATTATCGCTGCCCACAACGTTGAATCTCCTTTAAAATATTGTTTCAGTCTCAGCATTCTATGAATTATAGTTTTTTTACTTCTTCTTTAAATTGATTCCCTCTATCTTCATAATTTTTAAATAAGTCAAAACTTGCACAAGCAGGAGAAAGTAAAACTACATCATCTTTTTTCCCTAAAGAATAAGCTGCTTGCACCGCGTCTTTCATTGATTGTGTTTCTACAATTTCGGAAACTATATCTTTAAAAGTTTCAATTATTTTAGTGTTATCTAACCCCAGACATACGATGGCTTTAACTTTTTGCTCCACAAAGGGTATTAGCTCTGTGTAATCATTTCCTTTATCCTTTCCTCCTACTATCCAAATAACTGGAGAATTCATGGTTTCTAAAGCATAATAAACAGAATTAACGTTTGTGGCTTTGCTGTCATTTATAAAACTTATTCCGTTGATTTTATATGTAAATTCTAACCTATGTTCTACTGCCTCAAAATCTGCTAAACTTTGTTTTATAACTTCACTTTTAATTTTAGATAACTTGCCTGCAATTCCTGCTGCCATGGAATTGGCTACATTATGTTTTCCTGATAGTGCTAATTCATTAATTTTCATCTCTAATCTTTCTGAATTTACTTGTATTTTTATATTATCCCCATCCATGTAAGCTCCGTTTTTTACTTCGCTTTTTAAAGAAAAGGGGAATCGATTTGCTTCCGTGTTATTTTTATTAAACCATTCCAGTATCATTTTATCATCCTCATTGTATATAAAATAATCTTGTGGATCTTGATTTTTTGTAATTTTAAATTTTGCATCTATATAATTTTGATAATTATATCCGTATTCATCTAAATGATCAGGACTTAAATTCAAAATCATTGATATATGTGGCTTAAAATTTTGAATATCATCCAATTGAAAACTACTTATTTCCAAGATATAGTAATCAAAATTTTCTTCGGCTACCTGCCAAGCAAAACTTTTGCCTATATTTCCTGCCAATCCTACCTTATATCCAGCATTCTTAAATATATGATAGGCCAATGAGGTTGTGGTCGTTTTCCCATTGGAACCTGTAATCGCAATTAGTTTTGCTCCTGTATATTGAGATGCAAACTCAATTTCTGATGATATTTTAATATTTTTTTCCTTTATTTTCTTAATTAATGCCGAATTTTTAGATATGCCCGGACTTTTGATGATCCAATCTGCATTTAATATTTTCGCCTCACTGTGTTTTTTTTCCTCATAGGAAATTTGCTTTTGGTTCAATACCATCTTATATTCTGGTTTGATTTCCCCTAAGTCGGTAAGGAAAACCTCAAATCCTTGCTTCTGTGCTAAAATTGAAGCACCAACTCCACTTTCTCCTCCACCTATTACTACCAACCTTTCCATAATCTATCTTATTTTAAGGGTTATTATACATACGATGGCTAACATAAAACCTATAATCCAGAAGCGTGTTACAATTTTACTTTCATGATATCCTTTTTTCTGAAAATGATGATGCAAGGGTGACATTAAAAAAATTCTTCTTCCTTCTCCGTATTTTTTCTTTGTATACTTAAAATAGCTTACTTGCATGATTACCGAAAGATTTTCAATTAAGAATATACCGCATAAAACTGGTATTAATAATTCTTTTCGTAAAACAATAGCTAATACAGCTATAATACCTCCAATGGTAAGACTTCCAGTATCTCCCATAAATACTTGTGCAGGATAGGTATTGTACCATAAAAATCCAATCAATGCTCCTGCAAATGCCGCTGAAAATATCACTATTTCTCCTGATTCTGGTATGTACATGAGGTTAAGATAATCTGCCATCATTATATTTCCCGAAACATAGGCGAATAATGCTAAGGTTGCTACTATAATAGTGGAGCTTCCTGCTGCCAGCCCATCAATACCATCGGTTAAATTAGCTCCGTTGGAGACCGCTGTGATTATAATAATTACGATAGGGATAAAAACTATCCAGACTAAATTTTGTGCTTCACCTTCCTCTACACCTACCCAGGTTAGTATCTTGCTATAGTCAAATTGATTATTTTTAAAAAATGGTATCGTTGTTTTAAATGATTTTTCGCTAGGATAAAAGTCTTTTGCAAATTCTATATGGTGCGATCCTTCAATTTTTTCCTTGATTACAATATCATTATTCATATATAGAACAAGCCCGACAAATACACCTAACCCTACTTGACCTAATACTTTAAATTTCCCGTTTAATCCATCTTTGTTTTTTTTATGAATTTTTAAAAAATCGTCTAAAAACCCAATAATTCCCATCCAGATTGTAGATACAATTAGTATTATTACGTAGATGTTCTCTAATTGACAAAATAGTAACACCGGTATTAGGGTCGCTAAAATAATAATTACTCCTCCCATTGTAGGGGTGCCTTCTTTTTCTTTTTGACCTGTTAAGCCTAATTCTCTAACAGTTTCTCCGAGCTGTTTCCTTCTTAGTATCTTAATTATTCTTTTACCTATAATTAAGGATATAAATAACGAGGTAAAAACGGCTGCTAAGGCGCGAAATGTTATATATCTATACAATCCACTACCGGGTATATGGAAATGTTGATTTAAATATTCAAATATATCGTAAAGCATTTCTGTTAATCTCTAATTTGTTAATAATTCTTTTGCTATAAGCATGTCATCAAAAGGTAAACGTTCATCTTTCACTTCTTGATAGTCTTCATGTCCCTTACCTGCAATTAAAATAATATCCTTAGGTTTAGATATTTTAATTGCTGTTTTAATTGCTTGCTTTCTATCCGTAATTGAAAGATATTTATTTGTGTTTTGAGGTTCTATACCACTTTCAATTTCTTTAATGATCTGTTCTGGCTCTTCATCTCTTGGATTGTCTGAAGTAATGATAGATAGATCCGAAAACCGAGTTGCTATTTTTCCCATAATCGGTCTTTTTTCTTTATCTCTATGCCCTCCACAACCAAATACAGTAATTAATTGTTCATTTCTTGTCCTTATCTGGTTTATAGCTTCTAAAATATTTTGGAGAGCATCTGGGGTATGTGCATAATCTACAATAATATATTTTTTATCATTTGATACATAGGTTTCAAAACGCCCCTTTACTCTGTTAAGATTGCTCAAAGCTTTTAGAACTTCTGTTGACTCAAAACCTAGTTCTAAGGCTATCGAATATGCTAATAATTCATTATAGGCATTGAATTTACCTGCTAAAGAAGTCCAAAATTCTTGCTGATTAAAATTTAATAACATTCCATCCAATCGATTCTCAATTATTTTCCCCTTGTACATAGAATTTGATTTTAAGGAATAGGTTACTTTTTTGGCTTCGGTATTTTGAAGCATCACAAGTCCATTTTTATCGTCTATATTGCTTATAGCAATGGCTGACTTAGGCAAATCATCAAAAAATTTCTTTTTAGCTGCCAAATAATTAGCAAAAGTCTTATGATAATCCAAATGGTCGTGTGAAATATTTGTAAATGCACCCACTTTAAAGTTTAAACCTGCTAACCTTTCCTGATGTATTCCATGGGAACTAACTTCCATAAATGCATATTCACATTTTTTTTCTACCGCTTGTGACAACAATTGATTAATAGTTATTGGATCTGGAGTTGTATGTCGAGTATTTAATTTTTGATCTGCAATTCTGTTTTCAATGGTTGATAACAAGGCACAACGATATCCTAAATTTTGAAATAAATTGTATAATAAAGTAGCGGTGGTGGTTTTACCATTAGTCCCTGTTACTCCTACTAAAGTTATCTGATCTGAAGGATGATTGTAATAATTACTGGCAATAATTCCTAAAGCATAACTAGTATTTTTTACTTGTATGTACGTAACATTGGCTACAACATCTGTTGGAATTTCTTCACAAATAATTGCAACGGCTCCTTTTTGGATTGCTGACTGTATATATTGGTGTCCATCTAAGTCATATCCTTTGATGGCTATAAAAACATCTCCCTGAGATATGGTACGGGAATCAAAAGATATATTAGAGATATTTATGTTAATATCTCCTATTTCCTTTTCTACTTTTATTTTATATATTATGTCTGAAAGTATTTTCATACACTTAATTTTAAATAAACAGTCATGCCTTTTTTTATTGGAATTCCTGTTATTGATTGTTGTACTACCTTCCCATTTCCTTTATATACTACCTTTAATCCTAAATTTTCCAACACTGGAATTGCATCTTTAGCATAATAACCTACCACATTAGGTACATTCTTGGTCTTTGGATTGACTTGTATTTTTTGGTTTTGGGTCAAAAATTGTTTTATGTTTTTAGAGATTTTTGTTTCATCCTCTTTAGGTAAGTTCAATGGTTTTTTTAAATACACTTTTCCTGCAATTTCTTTAAATACCGGTGAAGCTACTTGTGAACCATAAAATCCATTTTTCGGTTTATTAATCACTACAATGCATGAATATTCCGGGTTTTCAACTGGAAAAAAGCCACAAAAAGATGCTTGATACAATCTTCCTTTTCCTTTAGACCAATATTCCAATTGAACGGTTCCGGTTTTGCCTGCCATAGATAAATTTGGAGTATATATACTTCTTGAAGTACCCTTTTCTACTGCATACGCTAACATTTGTTTTAAATCTTCTATAGCTTTAGACGAAGCCATATGTTCTTCTAAAACTATGGGAGAAAATTTTTTTATTATAATCCCTTTGTTTTCTATCTTATCCAGTAATTGGGGCTTCATTAATTTACCCCCATTTGCTACTCCATTGTAAAAGGTTAGTATTTGTAAAGGTGTTAATTTAACTCCATAACCGAAGGACATCCAAGGAAGTGTAACTGAACTCCATTTTTGGTCGTATTGAGGAATATAAGGAGCTCCTTCCCCAGGAATATCTATTCCTGTTTTTAAACCTATGTGCCAATTATTGATCTTCGCTAAGAAATCTTTGGGATTTTTTGAATAATATTTTACTACAGTTTTAGCTATTCCTACATTGCTTGATTGTGATAATACTTGAGACAGGGTTATAGTACCTTGTCCATGATCATCTCTAACCACTTGATTTTTATATTTCCAAGCTCCTTCCCCTATATCTACAGTTGTATTGGGTTCAACGTAGCCATCATCCAACAAGGCTAGCATTGATATTGTTTTGAATGTTGAACCTGGTTCAGATGCCTCCCAAACTGCAAAATTCCTTAAATCATCGTATTCTCCAGATTTTGTTCTTTGTAAATTGGTCAATGCAACTATTTTTCCTGTTTTTACATCCATAACTACAGCACAACCGTGATCTGCTTCTGATTTCTCTAATTGATTTTGTAACGCAGAATAGGCAATGTCTTGAATTCGCATATCAATGGTCGTATACACATCGTTCCCATCTATAGGTTCCATTTCTATATTTATGGGCTTCCATTCTTTTTGATTAATTCTTTGTTGAATTTCTTTCCCGTTGGTTCCTTTTAAATATGAGGTGAATGCACCTTCTAAACCTGTTTTTCCTCGTTCATCGTCAAAACCTAAAGTTCTATTTCCAAAACCTGAAATTGTTTTAATTCTTTCTAATCTTCTTTCGACTATAAAGCCTCCTTTATTTTGTCCTTTATTTAATATGGGAAATTTTTTAAGCCTAGTGAATTGTTCATAATCCAATCCAGTTGCTAATTTTAAATATTGATTTTCTTTTAGCCTAGCTTCATTTAATTTTTTATAGAAATAAAAGCTAGGTTTACCAAACATTTTTCCAAGTGAATCGCAAAGAGATGATATATTTTCATCATACAATTTTTTGCGTATAGTTTTCATGTCCAACCGAATATCGTATTTCGTAATTGTTGTTGCTAACAATATTCCGTCTGACGCATATATGTTACCCCTTGCCGCTTGAATTTCTTCATTTCTAAAGTTTGTTGTTTGAGCAAGATTTCTATATTTTTCCGAATCTACGGTTTGAATAAATATAAGACGTGCAAATACTAGTACAGCAAATAATAGAACCATTGCTGCAACTAAATAAGTACGTGCTAATATGTCTTTATTCTCCTTATTCATTTTCTACATACGGTACAATGATTTTGTACGGTTGTTTATCCAAAGCAAAAAGCGAATCAGACAGCACCATGCCTTCCAATTCAGACTCTACTTTCAGTTTCATTAATTTACTATGTACTAATGCATAACGTGCCTTATATTCTTCTGCCTCTTCTTTCAATTTAGATATGGTTACCACTTTCTGATCCACCAAATGAGAAGAAGTAATTGATATGAGTGATAAAAAAATAATAAACAAAATAAATCTCCATACAGAAATAGCATCCCCATCCACTAAAAATCTACCTTTTAGTATGTCTGAAATGCTTCTTTTTTTTATATTTTTTCTTTTTCTTGCCATTATCTTTTAATCGCTATTCTCATCTTAGCACTTCTGGCTCTTGGATTATCATTTATCTCATCTTCATCAGGAATTATAGCTTTTGATGATACTAAATCAAAGGGCTTATTCCAATTCCCATAAATATCTCTTTCAGGCTCTCCCTCAAATAAACCTGTTTTTAAAAATTTTTTCACCAAGCGATCTTCCAATGAATGATAAGAAATAAATACTAATACCCCACCCGGCATTAATAGATCATAACTCTGAACTAAAAGTTCTTTTAATGCATTTAATTCATCATTAACTTCTATTCTTAATGCTTGAAATAATTGGGCATAAAACTTATTCTGTTTGTACTGAGGGATTATCTTATCAAATATCTGCTTTAAATCCCCTGTAGTCTCCAACTCCTTCTCTTCCCTATTTTCAACAATTAAATGAGCTATCTTTCCAGGTCTTTGTAGCTCTCCATATAAATAAAAAATTTCTTTTAATTGCTCTTCAGAATAGGTATAAAGTACCTCTTTAGCCGTTAAGGATTGTTGAATATTCATTCTCATATCTAAAGGTCCTTCAAAACGAGTAGAAAAACCTCTTTCTGGAACATCAAACTGATGAGAAGAAACCCCTAAATCCGCCAATATACCGTCAACATTTTCTATTTTATAGAATCGTAAAAAATTTTTAAGATACCTGAAATTCTGTGGAATTAGCGTAAATCTTGGATCTTCTATTTGATTGTTATAAGCATCAGAATCTTGATCGAACGCAAATAATTTACCTTCTGAATTTAGTTTTTCTAAAATCAAACGCGAATGTCCTCCACCTCCAAAAGTGCAGTCTACATAAATTCCCTCTTTATTTTTTACCAAGGCTTCAACACTAGGGTGTAATAAAACCGGATTATGATATTCCCTCATCTTCAAAAATATTACCCATTACATCTTCCGCCAAACTAGCAAAATCATCATCATTTACACTAACCGCTTTCTCATAAAGATCTTTATCCCATATTTCTATAACATTTATAGATGCCGCCACTACTATATTCTTATCTAGTTTAGCAAACTGAATAAGATCTTTATTTACCTGCAATCGTCCATTGTTATCGATTTCTACATTTTTTAATCCTGCTGTAAACTGTCTAATAAAATCGTTGTTTTTTTTAACGAAACGATTTAGCTTATTTATTTTACTCATCATCAAATTCCATTCAGAAATCGGGTGCAATTCAAGACATGGTTGAAATACAGATCTTTTAAGCACAAAACCTTCTTCCAAAAGGGATTCCATCTGCTTTTTTAACCCTGAAGGCAAAAGCATTCTCCCTTTAGAATCAAGCGTACATTCATATGTTCCGATAAGATTCAACATGATGATAACAATATTTCAAAAGTAAAAAATAATTTCTACTTCCTCCCACTTTTACCCACTTTTGTTGAAAACTTTTACAACTTATTATGTATTAATAAGTTGAACGAAAAAATAAATTTTTAAAATTTATTTAACAGAACCAATCATATACTATATCTTTTCTACAAGATTTTATTTACAAACATTTGTGAATCCATGAAATAATTAAAGAAATTCAAAATGATTTAATTCTAAATCTTTAGAACTTTATTTTTTAAATTATAAAGAGAGGGTCGGAACTAAGTGTTTTTAAAAAAAAATTACTATTCTCTTCCCAATTCTTTGGCTTTAGTTGTTATTAAGTTGGTAAGGTATATGGTAAATATGGGAAACATCATCATACCTATGGCAGCTAATAATACAGTTAATACTTTACCTGTAATTGAAATTGCAACTATGTTGCTACCTACGGTAGTAACATTCATAAATGCCCACCATATGGCATCTCCATAACCGTTTATTTGAGGATTTATCGTATATTCAATAGCATAAAAGGCTAGGCTAGAAAAGTAAACTGTTGCCATAAGCATTGATAGATAGGTAATAAACAAACTAGATATTTTATTATTTGTAAACCATCCCACTACTATTGCCAATGCATATCCACCGCGCAAAAGAGGAATAAAACGTATTAAATACATCGCTTCTGATGGCAATTGTATATGATATAAATAAATAATATTTTGATAAGGAATGGATATAATTAGGAATATAAAATGTGATTTGAAATATTTCCATCTATTCTCGGATAAAAATATTTCTATGAAGAAGCTAAATAAAAACCATAAACATATCCAGTATTGAATTTTTAAATAGTTGTTTTGTGCATACGTGTCAATACCTCTAAAGATATCAATAGACATACTAACAACCAAAAAAACTGATAGTAATAGAATTGAAATTTGTAAAAAATTTTTAATATACTTTTCTAATAAGTGAGATGAGTTCATTTCTAATGAAATTATATTATATAAGTAGATATTCTTATTTATAAACCTTCATTAACAAATACTATGCTATTACAGAGCTAGCACCAAAATCGTATAAACGATACATTATTAAAAAATAAATTTTATTCAATTTTATCACTAGATTCAAATTGAATTATAAAGCTCTATTCACAAAAATGTTTGATTAACTATTATTATTAGTATTTTTGAATGGCCTTTCAATAAAAATATGAATATTAAAAATTTTATTTTAAAAGGAAATTTAGTCCTACAAATTGCTATTGGTTTATTTTTAGGTGTTCTATTGGCAGTTTACTTACCTACCTATGCTATTTCTGTGAAGGTCTTAGGTGAACTTTTTTTAACTGCCTTAAAATCAGCAGCGCCTGTATTGGTTTTTATTCTAGTTATGTCTGCAATTACCAATCATAAAGTTGGACAAAAGACAAGTATCCAATCTATAATAATTTTATATTTATTTGGAACATTTCTCGCAGGATTATTTGCTGTTATTTTTAGCTTTATATTTCCGGTAACTTTAACTTTAATACAGCAAAAACCTATGGAAATGGTCCCTCCCTCGAGCATTGTTGACGTTTTAAAAGGCCTGCTACTAAATTTTGTAGATAATCCTATAAACGCTTTAATTAAGGGAAACTTTATAGGCATACTCGCTTGGGCTATAGGATTAGGAATCGCTTTAAGGCATTCTTCTGAGTCAACCAAAAAAGTGGTAACAGACTTATCCAATGCATTTACTTATGTTGTACGTATTATCATTCGTTTTGCTCCCATTGGTATTTTTGGTTTAGTAGCTTCAATTTTAGCAGAAACGGGTTTAAACGTTTTATGGGATTATATTAAACTTGTAAGTGTTTTATTAGGAACCATGATATTTATTGCCTTAGTGATAAACCCTATAATTGTCTTTTTTAAAATTCGAAAAAACCCTTATCCTTTAGCCATTAAATGTTTAAAAGAAAGTGGTATAACTGCTTTTTTTACTCGAAGTTCTGCCGCAAATATTCCTGTGAATATGGAATTATGTAAAAAATTAAATTTGCATGAGGACACTTATTCTATATCTATTCCTCTTGGAGCAACTATCAATATGCAAGGTGCTGCAATTACCATATCAATTCTTACACTAGCCGCAGTACATTCATTAGGCATTGAAGTAGATATTTTCTCTGCTATCTTATTAAGTTTAGTCTCTGCCTTATGTGCCTGTGGCGCGTCTGGCGTAGCAGGTGGATCATTACTATTAATACCTTTGGCTTGTAGTTTATTCAAAATCCCTCAAGATATTGCTTGGTCTATTGTTGGAATAGGGATGACCATTGGGGTTGTACAGGACTCAGCAGAAACTGCTCTAAATTCATCCACCGATGTACTTTTTACCGCAGCGGCTTGTATTGCGGACGAGAATAAAAAAAACATATAATGGTAAAAGCTATTTTCTTTGATATTGATGGTACTTTAGTAAGCTTTAAAACTCATAAAGTTTCAATTGATGTTTTAGAAGCCTTAGAAAAGCTTAGAAGCAAAGGAATAAAATTATTTATTGCTACGGGACGTCATAAATTGGAAATCAATCAATTCAATGATTTTATTTTTGATGGATATGTTACTCTAAATGGTCAATATTGTTATACTCCGGAAAAAGTTCTATACAAAAACCCCATTGATAAAGATGCTGTAGAGAAAATCATTTCTTTTTCTGAAAATACAGAAAATGCGTATATGCTTTTTGGTGAAAACTTAGTAGGTATAAATAGAATAAACCATAGGGTGGAAGATACTTTAAAACAGTTAAAAATTGAGAATTTTAAAATTGGAGATCTTCATTCTTTTATAGAAATGGATGTGTTTCAAATGATTAGTTTTACTGCTCCTGAAGAGGAAAATACATTAAGGCGAGAATTCCCCAACTGTGATTTTACTCGATGGAATCCCTTATTTGTAGATATAAACCCAAAGGGTGGAAATAAAAAAGCGGGGATTTTAAAAATATTGGACTATTTTAACATATCTACCAACGAGATTATGGCTTTGGGTGATGGTGAAAATGATATCTCTATGCTAGAATTAGCTAAATATAGTATAGCTATGGGAAATGCTTCTGATTTAGTAAAATCTAAGGCAAATTATATTACTGATGATGTTGATAACCATGGAGTCATAAAGGCGTTGCAACATTTCAATATTTTATAGATTTTTACTTATAAACTTTCCTGCTAATTTAAAACACTACTTATGAAAAAATTATTCAAAATTATTGCCTATTTCCTATCTTCCATAATCGTTTTTATAATCCTTTATTTTTTAGCTGCAAATATTCTTTCGAGAATAGTTATTCAAAAAGAAAAAGACTTTTCTAAAGATTTGGCTATTTATATTTCTACTAATGGAATGCATACAGATTTAATATTACCGGTAAAAACCGAAACTATAGATTGGAGTAAGGAAATAAAGTATACCGACACAAAAGGACAAGATAGCGTTCAAAAGTATGTTGCTTTGGGATGGGGAGATAAAGGTTTTTACTTGGATGTGCCTGACTGGGATCACGTGAAACTTTCCATTGCGTTTAAAGCAGCCTTTGGATTAAGCTCCACAGCCATTCATGCTACTTATCTTAAAGAAGTAGTGGAGGACAAAGATTGTAAAAAGATTATGATTTCTAAAGAACAGTATAAGAAGTTAGTAGAATTTATAAAAAATGATTTTCAACTAGATGGTAATGGTCATATAATAAACATAAAAACTGAGAAAACTTATGGCAGTAACGATGCCTTTTATGAAGCTACAGGTACTTACCAAATGTTATATACCTGCAATACATGGGCGAATACAGCTCTAAAAAAATCTGGACTAAAATCTTGTTTATGGACTCCTTTTCAAGAAGGTATTTTTAGACTTTATAAATAAAAATTCATGAATAAATCATTTAAACTTTACCTATGTCATCTATATTTTCCTTTAATTTCATATTCATAATTTTTTCATAAATACCTTTGGTAGTTTCTCCTGATTTAGAAAAATTAAAAATCGTCATTCCTGTATCTAAATTAAAGTAGAAATTACCTTTATCTGAACCTTTGATTGAAAACCATTGTAAAGCTCCATTTTGAGCTTGCACCCCTATCCAATAAATGGAAACCTTATCTAAATTAAATTCTAATAATTCAAATTGTTTTTTAGTACCTCTAAAAAACAATTTACCCTCATGGGCATAAAGAATCCCACTACATTCAAAAGATGTAAATTTAAAAAAAGCATTATTCTTTCTTTCAGAATTAATCCTCATTGGAGCATAAAATTCTACATTGGAAGGCAATTTATTAATAATATTTTTCCTTTTTCTTTTTCTTGATTGTGAAGTTAAAATGGCTACTAAAAAAATTGGAACTAAAATTAAGACAATCATCCCTAGCATCCCAAGAATCAATGCTACAGTAATACTCATAGTTTAGTTATTTTTGATTATTCTTTATATTCAACAATTGCTTTCACAAATGAAGCTGCATTTTCCAGAGGAATATTAGGAAGTATTCCATGTCCTAAATTGGCTATATAATTCCTGACTCCAAATTCACGAACCATTTGTTGCGCTTCATTGTAAATTTTCTGTGGAGATGAAAGTAATTTAGCCGGATCAAAATTTCCTTGTAGCGTAATCCTACCTCCAGAAAATTCTCTAGCTTTTTGCGGTGTAATCGTCCAATCTACTCCTAAAGCGGATGCTTTAGACTTTGACATAGCATCTAATGCAAACCAACAACCTTTTCCAAAAACAATAACTGGTGCTTTTTCTGCTAAAGCTTCTACAATCTGATTGATATATTTCCATGAGAATTCTTCGTAATCTTTAGGAGAAAGTAAACCGCCCCAACTATCAAAAATCTGTACCGCATCTACTCCATATTCAACTTTCTTTAAAAGATATTCTATGGTATAATCCGTGATTTTTTGTAATAGTATATGTGCTAGTTCAGTATTTTTAAAAGCAAAGGCTTTAGCTCTGTCAAAGGTTTTAGAGCCTTTTCCTTCTACGGCATAGCAAAATATGGTCCATGGACTTCCTGCAAAACCAATCAAAGGAATTTCGTTTTTTAACAGTTCTTTGGTTATAGAAATTGCTTTAAAAACATAATCTAAACTTTCTTCTACAGATGCATTTTGCAATCTATCTACATCTTCTTTTGAAGCTATAGGATTTGCTAAAAATGGTCCTACAGATTCTTTCATTTCGAAAGGCATACCCATTGCTTGAGGAATGACTAAAATATCTGAAAAAAGAATTGCAGCATCCAAAGGAAAACGTTGGATAGGCATTAGCGTAATTTCTGCAGCTAATTCTGGAGTTTGGCAACGTGTAAAGAAATCGTATTGATCTCTCATAGCCCTAAATTCAGGTAGAAATCTCCCCGCTTGGCGCATCATCCACACCGGTGGTCTTTGTACTTCTTTTCCTTTTAGTGCGTCTAAAAATAAAGTATTTTTAATCATTGATGGTTTCTTTTATTAGGGTAAGTAATGACTCTTTAGTAGTTTCTTCAGGATAATAAACCGGTAGGTCTCCGGCTAAATCTTTCACTGCTTTTGCAGTGGTTTTACCGCTTACAAAAACCAAAGCATCTCGAGGTATTTGATTCATGGAAAGATAGGATTTTACTGCGGAAGGACTCATAAACACCAAAGCATCATAATTTTCGTTAACTTTAGTAGGTTTTAAAGTAGTTTTATAACATTCAATCCCTATAACCTCCACTCCATTTTTTCTTAAAGAATCAGGCAGAGTACTTAATGAAAGATTACCTTTAAAAAAAACATATTTTTTAACTTCTGTTTCTAACATTCTTTCTAAAAGATCTTCTGCATAATTAGAAATAAAACTTATTTCTCTATTTTGCCCAAACAATTCTTTAGCTGTATTTTTTCCTACCACATAAAAATCTCCTTCTAACTCTATATTTTTGATTGCTTGCACAGCATTTCCACTGGTAACTATAAAAGAATTAACCTCATTAGGAAGATAAGGAATTATCTGACTTTCTGGATAAATCTCTGTTTCTATAAAAGGAATATAATCAATTTGCAACCTCTTATCATTTTCTTCTGGAAGAGTGAATGTAGAGGTAACTAAAACTTTTTTCATTACTTAATTAAGTTTAGATAACAAATATAAAGTAATTTCAATTTATACGTTTATATTTCAACAATCATATTCAAAGACGGTTATAAACTAAGCATTCAAGTATCCTCATTCATTAGTCTTATTATTTAAAAATTTGTTTACTGTTTAATCCAATTATTAATGATTTGCCTTCCATAAAAAGTCATGAAAGATTCCGGATGAAACTGTAACCCTTTTAAATCCCAAGTGGTATGAGAGACTGCCATAATTGAATGATCTATACTTTCTGCTATCACTTTTAAGCTAAGAGGTAAACAATCTTTATCTGCCAGCCAAGAATGGTACAATCCTACTTCAATGGTAGTAGGTAGATTTTGAAATATTTTTTCTTGCTTATTGATAATTATTGTTTTTTTTATTCCGTGATTTACTTTTTCAAGATTTAAAAGCTTTCCTCCTAAACATTCAACAATTGCTTGGTGCCCTAAGCATATCCCTAATATACTTTTAGTTTGTTTAAATTCTTCAATTACTGAAAATAGATTGGGGGTATTTTTAGGTATGTCCGGACCTGGTGATAAAACAATTTTATCAAATTTAATTAGATCTTCCATTTGTATCCTATCATTGGGAATAACTTCTAGGGTACAATTTAAGTTTTCATCGAAAAGTTGAAATAAATTTCCTGTAAAAGAATCATAGTTATCAATTAAAGCTATCTTTACTTTCATATATACAGTTAATTATTTTATATTTTTGTTTTTTTAAATTTAATGAAAATAAATAGGAGTGCTATTGAAAAAATGAATGACCTGGGGAGGAAACAAATTCCTTTTCTATTCATTCTTGATTTCTCTGAAAATGAAAACATCATCCTTCCTCTCTCTAAAATTAGTCCTGAATCTATTTTATATGATTTTGAAGGATTCACAAATCTTACACCTAATTTATTTCATATAAATACAATTCCTAAACTTAGTTACACCTACCACCCCATTGCCTTTGCTGAATACGAAAAACAGTTTAATTTAGTGAAAAAAGAAATTGCTTTTGGCAATTCTTACCTCATCAATTTAACTACAGCAACCCCTATAGATGTAAACATAGATCTAAAGGATATTTTTTTTGTTAGCAAAGCTAAATATAAACTTTGGCTAGACCATCAATTTGTATGCTTTTCACCAGAAACTTTCGTTAAAATAAATAATGGGAAAATTTATTCTTTCCCGATGAAGGGAACGATAGACGCTTCTATTCCCAATGCTAAAAAAATTATTCTTGAAGATCTTAAAGAAACCTCTGAACATTATACTATAGTGGATTTAATTCGTAACGATCTTAATTTGGTTTCCAAAAAAGTGAAAGTGGATATTTTCAGATATCTGGATGAAATAAATACACAAAGGGGTAAGTTATTACAAGTGAGTTCCCAAATCAGTGGTGAATTAGAACCTAATTGGCAATGCAATATAGGTAACATCTTTCATAAACTACTACCTGCAGGCTCTATTACTGGAGCTCCTAAAAAAAGGACCGTTGAAATTATAAATTCTGTTGAAACTTTCCCTAGAAATTTCTATACCGGTGTAGCTGGAATCTTTGATGGTAGATCAGTGAATAGTATGGTAATGATTAGGTTCATTGAAGAAACGATAGACCATAAATATCTTTATAGAAGTGGGGGAGGTATCACTTGCTTTAGTGAGGTTCAAAAGGAATATAACGAGTTAATTCAAAAAATTTATGTACCGATTTCTTGAAACTATTTTAATTAAAAATCATTCTTTTCAAAATATTGCCTATCATAATCAACGAGCCAATAATACTTGCCAATTCTTTTTTAAAAAGAAACTAGTCCAAGATATTTCTGAAGTAATTTCTATTCCTCCTGAATTAGAAAATAAAGAAACTTATCGTTGTAGAATAATTTATACAGATATAATTGAAAAGGTTGAATTTATTCCTTACCTACAAAAACCAATCAATTCAATTCAGATAGTTTATAACGATGATATTGAATATTCTTTTAAGTTTGAAGACCGAAGCGCTCTTAATGCCATGAAGATACGTTCTACTGCAGACGATATTCTAATTGTTAAAAACAACTACATCACTGATACTTCGATTGCTAATATCTTGCTTCGAAAAGACGGTCGTTGGTACACTCCTAGGCGTCCTCTTTTGCATGGAACTGAAAGACAAAGATTATTAGATTTAAATTTTATCATAGAGAAGAATATCTCAATTGATTCAATCAATGAATACGACTCATTTTGTTTAATTAATGCTCTTAGACCTTTTTCTAATAATCATATTCTTAGTTGCAAGAATATAATCTTTTAACATTAATTACTCCTTTAAAATTTGGTAATCGTGGATTTGTAGTACACAGCTTTCTCCTATTGCATAATAATCCTCACTGGAAAACCATATGCGCTTTCTCTGCCCTATAGCTTCAACTAAATAAGAACTTCCTAAAAAATAACTTTTTAAAACTTTAACTTGTAATTCTCCTTCTTCTTCCGCATAAAGCTGATGGGGATAAACTAGAATTTTAGTTGCTTCTATACCTTTAAATAATTCTGGAAAGTTTTCTTTGGTAAATATATTAATCTCACCAAATAAACGAGCAACATATTCATTTACCGGATTTTTATATAAATAACTAGGTTTGTTTTTTTGTACAATTTTTCCGTCTTTTATAATTACCATTTCATCTGCATATGCCAAAGCATCTTCTATTTCATGGGTTGCTAATAGAATTGAAATATTGTTTTCTTTAGCAAAATCAAAGACAGCTCTTTTTAATATATTCTTTTTAAAAGTATCAACCTGAGAAAAAGGTTCATCTAATAATAACAAGGAAGGAGTTTGGGCTAGAACTTTTGCTAAAGCTACTCTTTGTTTTTGCCCTCCGCTTAAATGTATACATTTAGTTTCTATAAACGAAGACATCTCTACCAAATCTAACAAGAAGAAAATCCTTTCTTGCTTTTCATCCATATCAATATTCGATAAAAATCTGCCTACATTATCTCCAACGGTTGCATAAGAATCTAATCCAAATTCTTGTTCTAAATATTTAAATTCCGGTTCACCAGGAACTAAATTTCCTTTCATCCCAGATAACTTTCTATGATTGTAATAAATTTCTCCTTCTTGCCATTCTAACATTCCATAAATAAGTTTCAAGATGGTGCTTTTCCCACTTCCACTTTCACCTATTAATGCTAGCATCTTCCCTTGTTCCAAGTTAAAAGATAAGCCCTCAATATTTTTTTTATCCTCGTTGTAAGAGAAAGATATATTTTTTACTTCTAACATGGTAACCATTCATTTAAAAATTCAATTGTTTATAAAGGTAGTTAAAACAAATGCTTTGCTAAATTATAAATTCATTTTAAATTTAACAACGTATCTACCAACATGATTAATTTAATAATCATCAACATTATCTTTAAGCTATTTCAACGATTTAATAAACCGTCTGAACGAAAAAAATTGATGTGTTTTTTAGCAGTAAATAGTATTTAAAATTACTTTATTACTCTCTAAAGCTGAGTATTCAATAATTAATCCATCTAAAACTGAAAATAAATAAATGGTTGAATATCCGAAGATTTTACTTGCGCCACTAGTATAACCACTATAAATAAAAATAACAAGGCAACAAGATATGGGGCTTTTTCTATTTTTGTTTTGAATGATTCTTCCCATTCCACTGGAGTAAAATGCAGAATAAAACCTACTAACATAAGAAAAAAGACCAATTTATATCCACTTATCATTTGTACGAGAATATGGGGCTCAAATTTATAGATCACCTGCCCTAACATAGTCCAAGCAGTTTGCATATCTGAAACCCTAAAGAATATCCAACAAAAGCATACAAAATGAAAAGTAATTATTACAGCTAACAGATTAATCCAAATATTAGATTTTTTATTATTTTTTTCAGTTATTCCAAAAATATTCATGTAGGTTTTATGAATGGCTAATGCTAGTCCGTGCATGGCTCCCCACAATATAAATCGCATAGAAGCCCCATGCCAAAGCCCTCCCAACAGCATGGTGGTCATTTGATTGAAACTACCAAAAACTGCTTTTTTCTTGTTGGAAGAAAGTAAAATAGACAGGGAGAAAAATCCTATGAAAATTACAGCGATCAACATTTGCCAATAACTCTGATTTTGAATTCCTACAATTCCCCATACCAATAATCCTATAAAAAAGAGTACCGGAAAGAAATACCCAAAAAAATTCCCGTATCGGTTTCCTCCTAAAGAAAAATAAAGATAATCTTTTAACCAAGAGGATAAACTTATATGCCAACGATGCCAAAATTCTGTAATATTTTTTGCCTGATATGGGGAATTAAAGTTTTTAGGAAAATGAAATCCTAATAATAACGCAATCCCGATAGCCATATCGGAATAACCAGAAAAATCACAGTAAATTTGCAAAGCATAACCGTAAATACCAAAAAGGTTTTCTATACCTGAATACAATTGTGGCTGATCAAATATACGATCTACAAAATTAGCACCTATATAGTCTGAAATTACAGATTTTTTAAATAGACCTATGGTAATTAAAAACATTCCTCGCCCAATCATGGACTTAGTTATAATCGTAGGACGATTATACAATTGGGGTATAAAATCGTAAGCTCTAATGATAGGACCTGCTACAAGTTGTGGGAAAAAAGAAACAAAAAAGCCGTAATCTAACAGATTTTTCACGGGTTTAATTTTATTCCTATAAATATCTATTATATAACTCATAGACTGGAAGGTAAAAAAAGAAACTCCCACAGGAAGAAAAATATCAATTTTCTTATACTCGTTATGAGTAACAGCATTAAAAGAATCAATTAAGAAATTGGTATACTTAAAATGAACCAATATCCCTAAGTTTACAGCCAAACTAAAAAACAATAATATTTGTCTTGCAATCTTATTTTTTGCTTTGTACAAAACAAAGCCTACAAAAAAGTCGAAAAACACACAAAAGATAAGAACTAAGTAATAATAACCACTAGATCGGTAATAAAAATATAACGAGAATAGTATAACATAAATTACTTTTGGAAAGTGGGTACGATGTACTAGTGCATACCCTATCATAAAGAAAGTAAAGATGAAAACAAAAAAGCCGCTATTAAATATTAATGGCTCTAGGGGATTGAAATAAAATTGTTCAATTAATTTATGTGCATCTATATTCTGAATGAATTTTTGAAACACATTCAGTTCTTTTGCTTCATTACTTAGTGGTAACATATTCTTTGTAAGAATTTATTAAGGCATTGTACAATAATTCCCCTTGTAGTCTATACCCTTTCGCATTGTAGTGTATTAAATCTTTACTAATCAATTGATTATTTTTCCAATTTTGTGCATTTCCAGTAATTTCTTGTAAATCCCAAAAAGCTAATTGATTTTCTTTGCAATAAGCAACTAAAATATCTCTAACCCTTTTCAATTTAGGGTTTTGATATTTTTTATTAATATATGAATTGGCTGGAGTAGTGATTAAAAATGGAATTTCTGGATTATATTTCCTTAAATTAGTTATAAATTTATGTACTTCTGATTTGAAATCTTCCTCATCAAAATTTTTTCTAAAGGCCTCATTAGTTCCTAAAGAAATTATGATTAAATCAGGGTTTAAAAATGGAGTTTCTTCATTAAAGTATTCTGAGGTATCGTAATGATAATACTCTGCACCATTTACCCCTATGCTATGATAGACAATACCATTCTCCTCGTTTTCTGTATTTATGCCTAAGATGGTTGTATGTGTTTGTTCCAAACTTGTTTTTAAACTTAAAATTTTTACTTCATTCGTGGGTTGACTAAACTTAATTTTAGATACATTAGGATTCTTTTCATCAATAAAATTTTTTAGATTTATAACTTCTCCATGAATCAAATCTTTAGCAAATAAATCATAGCTTTTACCATCATTTTCAAAAAAAACAGTCATTGAAGAAAAAGCGTATTCATGGGGTAATCTAAATATAAAAGTTGAGGCTGAGTCCAAGGACTTTAAAGATATTCCTCCAATCCCCGTTGGTTGCGGTATTAATGGTTTACAATTTCTTTTGCCTTCCCATTTAAACTGAGAAGTAGAAATAATATCATCTGGAGAATTTGTTCCGGCAACTTTATAAGGTACTATTAATCCTCTTCCTGCATTTCCAAAAACTTTTTGCAACTGCTTACGTGGTACTTGGGTAATTTGATTGGGTTGCAAATGTGAATCTCCAATATGTAAGATATTAATTTTACGGCTCGATGCTTGATCTAGTTTTTTAAAAAAGGGCTGTAACTCTTGACAATTTTGGATTGCATTTTTATTCTCTTGAACAAATGAGTATGTATTTTCAATAGTTAATTGTGAACATCCATATTGAAACCCAAATAAAAATGCTACAATAAAAAAATAAATGGGCTTAGTTATTTTTATATCTTTCATATTCAAACAATAAACTTTTATATAGTGATGTACCTATTTCCTTACCTCCTAAAAAATTTAGATGTGTATAATCTAAATTAGCTTTGGGTGGTTTAGACTTAACATAATTAACCATGGAGTTCTCCCCACCCATTGCCTCATACATATTCCAGAAAGCAATTTTATTTTCTGCGGCTACGGAACGCTGTGCATCTATCATTAGTTTTATTGTTGGCATAGTCTTGTATTGACCATTAATTTTTCTACTTCTATCTCCTACACCTACTAACAATATTGCGGCTTGTGGATAAGCTTCTTTTACTTCAGCCACAACCTTATTCATCATACGGGTATACCAACTTAAGTCTTTAGTCTTTTCATTCACAGCGTTAATACCATATTGTAATATTACTAGCTTGTAATCTTGGATTTTATTTAGGGCTTTATGCATTTCATCTGAACTAGATAAAAGTGATAAGCCTGAATTCCCTCTTAATGAAAAATTATCTACATAAACACCAGAAGATCCTTCAAAGGAAACCCCGTAAAGGTAGGTATTAGGGGAAGTTGAAAATGATAAATTTACATTTTTTGCAGGGTGATAATTTACCTCAACTATATTCATCAACGTCCCTGCCTCTGCCTTTACTTCTTGAGTTTCTTTATCTGTCTCTACTTTAATCTTTAAAGTATTTGGAGTTTGATAAAAAAGTCGAAATCCAGGAATGTATTCTGTTTTAGATGAAAAATTAGTTCCATAAAAAGAAGCTTCATTTCCCGTTAAAGGAATTGTACATATTCCAAAGGGTGGATAAGGAATTTTTTCTTTAGGATTATGCACCGCATCAAAATTTTTAAAACCCTTAAAATTTTCTTTTATTGTTTGTCTAAATTGAGCAACTTCTGAAGCAATGGGAACCCATCCCACTCCACTTCCACCAAACTTTTCTTGCAACAAATCTCTAAAATCTCCAGATAAAATATCTCCTTCTATGAAACTATCACCAAAAAAGGCTATTCTAACTTTATCTTTCTTTAAACTTATATTTTGCAGATAATGAAATAAATTCCCAAAATAATTCTGTTTTTTAGAATAATCTTCTATACAGGTTTGTCCGTCTGGACATTGGATCTTATTCTGCGGTTTTATAGATACTATTGGTAAATTATCTTCTTCTATGAGTACTTCTTTTTCAACATCTGAGAACATATCTATAGTCTTCAACTCATATCCCATTATATTGATAGGAGGAAGATAACGCATAGCAATCAATCCCGCTAAAAAAATTAGGCATAGTATAGGAATATAAAAGGTTTGATCTTTTTTCACTTTCTTTTAAAAAAAATTAAATCTAAATAGTTAGTTTTGAAACATAATTATTTCACAATCTTTTCGTTACTATTATAAAATATAATTAATGAAAAACGTTTTTTTGGGTAGTTTTATTACATTTTTTTTTATATTTTCTTGCAACAAAGATAATACAAATCAACACTCTAATAATATAAATGTAAACAATTCATTAAAAACAAAATCTCAAGAATATACTATAGATACTAATATCAGTTCAGTTAATTGGACCGGCTATAAAATTGAAAAGTCATTAAATCTAAGCCATTTTGGAACGCTATCTTTTAAAAAAGGATTTTTAAAAACCAAAAATAATAATGTTGAAAGTGGAATTTTATATATTGATATGAATTCTATAAAAAACCATGACATTCAAAATTCCTCCCAAAACAATAAATTAATAAATACTCTTAAAAACAAAGATTTTTTTTCTGTCACTAAATATCCTATTGCTGAATTTGTTTTAAACTCTGTACAAAAAATTGATGGAAATTCTGACTTTAATTTTTCACTTATTGGTACTTTAAAAATAAAAGGTCAATCAAAAAATATTCGTGTTAAAACAAATATTAGAAATGAGAATGATAAATTATTTCTAAATACTGAGAAATTCTCAATCAACAGAAAAGATTTTAATTTAAACTATCAAGGATTGCCTAATATTCTTATTCAGGATCATTTTGATTTACAAATCAGCCTAGTTGCCAATTCTAAAAACACTTGCAACTAGATTTTCAATTTTAAAATTTACTGAAATTATTGCATTTTTGCACTAACATGATTGTTTGCATTGCAGAAAAACCAAGTGTTGCTAAAGATATAGCTAAAATACTTGGTGCTATACATAGAAAAGATGGATATTTTGAAGGGAATGGCTACCAAGTCACTTGGACATTCGGACATTTATGTACACTGAAAGAACCTCACGATTACAATCCTAATTATAAATATTGGAATTTAGAGGACTTACCTATCATTCCCTCTAGTTTCGGAATTAAACTAATTGCTAACCGAGGGATTGAAAAACAGTTTAAAATTATTGAAACTTTAGTTTCGAAGTCCGATGAGGTGATTAACTGTGGGGACGCTGGCCAAGAAGGAGAACTTATTCAGCGCTGGGTTTTATTAAAAGCCAAATGCAAAGCACCAATAAAACGGCTATGGATTTCATCTCTTACAGAGCAATCCATTCAAGAGGGTTTTCAGAATCTTAAAGATTCCTCTTCCTATGAAAATTTATATGCAGCTGGAAGTGCTAGAGCGATTGGGGACTGGTTACTGGGAATAAATGCTACTCGCCTGTTTACAAAAAAATTTGGAGTAAATAAAACTTTATTATCCATTGGAAGAGTTCAAACCCCCACTCTCGCCATGATTGTGCAACGACAAAAAGAAATTGATTCTTTTGTGGTTGAGGAATATTGGGAGTTAAAAACTATTTATAAAGATACAGAATTTAACGCCGATATAGATCGTTTGAAATCTCAAGAAAAAGCTAATAAAGGGTTAGAATATTTAAAAAAATACCCTTTAGTTATTCTTTCTTTTGAGATTAAAGAGGGAAGAGAAAAAAATCCTAGATTGTTTGATTTAACCTCTTTACAAGTGGAAGCTAACAAAAAGTATGGATTCTCTGCAGAAAATACTTTAAAACTTGCGCAAAGTTTATACGAGAGTAAATATATTACTTATCCTAGAGTTGATACGACCTATTTGTCCGAAGATTTATATCCAAAAATTACAAATATTCTTTCCAATTTAAAACCCTATGAAAATTTCGTCAATGCCTTACTGAATAACCCCTTACCAAAATCTAAAAATGTTTTTGACGATACAAAGGTTACCGACCACCATGCTATAATTCCTACCCATATATCTCCTACTAATCTTTCTTCGGATGAAAATAAAATTTATGATTTAATTGCCAGAAGATTTATTGCTGCATTTTATCCAGAATGTAAAATATCTAATACTTTAGTTACCGCAAAAGTGGGTGAAGTACCCTTTAAAACATCTGGCAAACAGATTTTAGAACTTGGATGGAGAGAACTTTATAAGAATGAGAGAAAAGACAATAATGGAAACGGGGAGAAAATCTTGCCCATTTTTATAAAAGGAGAAACTGGAAGTCATGAACCCTTTATACATCAGGGTAAAACCACCCCCCCTAAACCTTATACAGAGGCTAGTTTATTAAGAGCTATGGAAACTGCTGGCAAACAAGTGGACGATGAGGAAATGCGAGAATTATTAAAGGACAATGGCATCGGACGTCCATCTACTCGTGCCAATATTATTGAAACTTTATTGAAAAGAAATTATATTGAAAAGAAAAAAAAGAATATCTACGCTTCTTCAGCTGGCATAAGTTTAATTGATACGATTCAAAATGAGCTTTTAAAAAGTGCTGAATTAACCGGGGTATGGGAAAAGAAACTTCGTTTAATTGAAAAAGGTGAATATAAATTAGACATTTTTAAAGAAGAATTAATTCTCATGGTTAAGGAAATTACAAATGAAGTAAAAGCCAGTAATTATAAAAAAATATCAACAGAATCAGTTTCAACTTATAAACGCGAAAAAAATAACTCTCTTCCCCAAAATAAAAAGACCGTAATCAATGATAAATTGCTTTGTCCAAAATGTAAATCCAATACATTAATAGCGGGTAAATCAGCCTTCGGTTGTTCAGATTTTAAAAATTGCAATTTTAAAATTCCCTTTGTAATTTATGGTAAAAAGTTAACCTATAAACAACTGAATGATTTAGTTACCAAGGGAAAAACTTCTAAAATTAAAGGCTTTAAATCCCCAACTGAGAATAATTTTTTTGAGGATATCCTTTGCTTAGACGATAATTTTAGAATTATATTTGGAAATGAAAATCTAAAAATTGAATAATTATGGGATTTTTTAAAGAATTTAAAGAGTTTGCACTTAGAGGTAGTGTTATTGATCTTGCCATTGGGGTAATTATAGGAGGTGCTTTTAATAAAATTGTAAATTCATTGGTTGAAGATATAATAACTCCTTTAATTCTTGATCCGGCTTTGAAAGCTGCAAGATTAGACAACCTTTCTCAATTGGTAATTCCTGGAACTACTGTTAAATATGGAAATTTTTTATCTATAAGCCTTTCCTTTATAATTATTGCATTCTGTTTATTTTTAATAATCAAAGGAGTAAATAAAATGAGAAAAGATGAAGATGATAAAAAGATTGAGCCTACTCCTACTAAACCTTCACAAGAAGAGTTATTAACTGAAATTCGTGATTTATTAAAAAATAAAAAAAGCTAAGCCTAGGCTTAGCTTTTTTATTATAATTTATTTTTTTTAAAACCTCATTCCTAAAGTTAATACAAAATTGTTTTGAGTATATTGAACCTTTCCTAAAATTGGATTCTCTAAACTAAAATTAACATTTGTATTTTGTGAAGGATTAAAAAAGTCTCCAGACAAAGAGGTGTAATAATCCGATTTTATATATTGATATGCAAAATCTGCAAAGAATGGTCCCATATCATACCCTACCCCCAATGAGAATTTATTTTTAGCCCCTGCTAAATAGTTTTTCACATATACAGGATCAGAATTTAAATCAAAAGATCCAGCTATAGTTTTGTCTTTAACCGGAGAAGTCATATAAGAGTACCCTGCTCTCAATTTAAGTTCTTTATATCTATATTCTAAACCGGCTCTATATTCTTGAGAATTTTTTGTGTAAAGATTAATAAAATTATTATTCAATCTATAATCTATATCTCCACCACCAAAATTCATATTATTATTAAAATAATTTAAAAAATCAACATTAAATGCCAAGGAATTATCATCGTTAATTATATTGGAAGCATATGCACCACTCAAAACCAATTTTCCTGCAGTAGTATTCTTATTTCTATCATAATATACGTAATTACCTATGACATTATTGGATTCATCGAAATTATAAATCCATCGATAATCATTTATATTCGACCACCAAACAGGTGAGTGATAAGCTATACCTAATCTGATTTCAGGAGTAACCTTTCCTATAACCCCTACACTTAAACCAAAACCATTCGCTTCTTGGTTGTAAGGTGTTAGTTGTTCATTAAATGGCATATATTCACCATCAACAGAACTTCTTTGCGCATAGGTAGAATTTCTATCAACATTTAAATATTGCCAATCTAAGCCCACCCCAAAGTAAAACCTATCCATATAATTAGTTCCTAAACTAAATTTCATTTTAGATTTATATCCGTTTGTATATAAATCATAATTCTCCATGCTGTAGGATTGCATATCTCCATTTGCTCCTGGATAGAGATAGGATAAATTTTTATTTTTCCCAAAATAAACATCATTATCTAATCTTTGATAAGAATAATTAACGCCCAAGTTTACACGTAAGGGTTGTGATTCTTGACCTAGAGCTAGCACAAAACCAACTCCGGGAATATTAAAATTAGTATTTGTGGTCGAATTAGAAGCGCTTCCCATGGATGCCTTATTTTTATGAGACGAAACACTCATAGTTAAACTAGCTTCAGAGTTTCTAAAAATCCCTAATCCAGCAGGGTTGGTCTCAACAGCACTTATGTCTCCACCCAAAGCTCCCATAGAACCACCCATACCTATACTCCTAGCGGTTCCACTAGAGCTTGATTGATCTCCATATAAATTTAAAAGGTCTGAAACATCATTTGGATAAAATTGTGTAGTCTGTGCTTTTCCTATTTGGAATATCGCTAACAAACCCAATCCACATATTAACTTTTTTTTATTCATTATTTCATATTATTTAAAAAATAAAACCTGTTATCTATCTTCTACTTCCTACAGATCCGCTTCTTGCTCCACCACCCATAGAACCTCCTCTACTTCCTCCCATAGAACCGCTACCAAAACTACCTCTACTTCCTGCGCTTGGGGAAGAATAAGATGGAGACGATGAACGTGAACCCACTCCATAGCTCCTACCTGAATTTCCTATAGAACTACTTCTTGAACCTCTATTAATGGTACCTGTTGAACTTCGCGTTCCATTGTTAATAGTTCCTCCTGTGTATCCCCTTACTCTACCTGATGAATTTGCTCCTGTATTGTTAGGCACTCTTGAATTTGAATTCCCTATCACGCTTCCTCTAGTCCCTGATACCACTCCGCTTCTTGAACCAGAAATTGTTCCTGTTCTACCGCTGGACATCGTATTACTTCTTACAGACTGTCTTTGGATATCTCTTATTTGTTGGGTTCTTGATGCTGTGTAAGATCTACCTAAGTTTGTACTTGAGCTACTTCTTCCAGAAGTGTACGCAGATCTTGGTCCATAATTGGGATAATTGTAGTATCCTCCAGGACGGTTCCATGTAGATCCATAATAGGGTCTTCCTCCCCAATAATTGGAATAAGGTCTGTAATACCATCCTCCGTAAGGGTAGCCCCAATAACTACTACCCCAATATGGGCTTCCCCAATAGGAATTGCCCCATCCCCAATTAGACCAACCCCAACCAAAACCAATGGAAAAGCCACTGTTCCATCCACCATAACTGTTCCATCCCCAATAAGGATTTCCCCAGTACGAGCTATAAAATGGGCTATATCCTCCGTAGTAATAATTATTAACTATTGTACCTCTATCATCTCCCCATCCATTTTCATTATTCAGCCCATTGTATGTGGATGTATTTGAATTCGTATTGGAATTTGAATCGTCGTAAAGCAAATCACTAGCATTGGGTGTAGTATCTATGTATTTTTTTCCTATTCGAACATGGGACTGCTCTGTATCTGTAGATCCATCATCATTATACACATAACTGTAAGACTGAGAAACACTATTCGTTCTTTGTTTTTTTGGGGCTTTATTAGGATTATAGTAAACACTATCTTCTCCGGCATAAGAGGTTTGACCAACGTAACATGAAGTTAAAACTCCGGATAATAAAGTGGTAACACTTACCAACATTCCAAGCCGCATAATATTATTTTTAACAATCTTCATGATATTTTTTTTAATAATTTTATAAATTTTACCTTTGTAATTAAATAATAATTCATATATTTTGCTTAAAGAAGAGACAAAAGTCATACCAAGTAAGCCTTTTCTTAAATGCTACTATAAAAACGACACAATATCATTTTTAGTATGACAATTTAAGTATTATAAAGTTTAAAATTTAAAATAATTATGGCGACACTTACATCCAGAGAGGATGATTACAGTAAATGGTACAATGAATTGGTAATCAAAGCAGATCTGGCAGAAAACTCGGGAGTTAAAGGCTGTATGGTGATTAAACCTTACGGGTTTGCTATTTGGGAAAAAATGCAAAAACAACTGGACCAAATGTTTAAAGATACCGGTCACGAAAATGCTTACTTCCCTCTATTCATACCTAAATCTTATTTATCTAAAGAGGCGGACCATGTAGAAGGTTTTGCGAAAGAGTGTGCCGTAGTTACTCATTATAGACTAAAAAATGCCCCAGATGGTAGTGGAGTTATTGTAGACCCTGATGCTAAATTAGAAGAAGAACTTATTGTTCGCCCTACTTCTGAAACTATTATTTGGAATACATATAAAAACTGGGTAAAGTCCCACCGAGATCTTCCCATTCTTATTAATCAATGGGCCAATGTTGTTCGATGGGAAATGAGAACTCGTTTATTTTTACGTACTTCTGAATTTTTATGGCAAGAGGGACATACGGCTCATGCGACTAAAGAGGAAGCTGTTGAAGAGGCTAAAAAAATGCAAGGGGTGTATGCAGATTTTGTTGAGAATTTTATGGGGGTCCCTGTAATTAAAGGAACTAAATCTCCGGCGGAGCGTTTTGCCGGGGCAGAAGACACTTATACTATTGAAGCGATGATGCAAGACGGTAAAGCCCTTCAGGCTGGAACTTCTCACTTCTTAGGACAAAATTTCGCCAAAGCTTTTGATGTAAAATACCAATCCAAAGAAGGGAAACAAGAACTTGTATGGGCTACTTCTTGGGGGGTTTCCACCCGTTTAATTGGTGCTTTAATTATGACTCATTCCGATGATCATGGGCTGGTACTTCCTCCGAACATAGCTCCTATTCAAATAGTTATTGTTCCTATACATAGAACCGAAGAACAACTTGAAGAAATCTCTAATCTGGCCAATGATTTAAAGAAACAATTAAATCAATTAGGTATAAGCGTAAAATTTGATGATAGAACTGAATATAAACCAGGATGGAAATTTAATGAATATGAATTAAAGGGTGTTCCAGTTAGAATAGCTATTGGACCGAAAGACCTTGAAAATAAACAGGTAGAAATTGCTAGAAGAGATACATTAGAAAAACATTCACATCCCATTGAAGGACTCGTAGATCATCTTAAAAATCTATTAAACCAAATTCAAGAAAATCTTTACCTAAAGGCTAGAATTCATAGGGATTCCTTAATTACTAAGGTAGATAGCTACGAAGAATTTAAAACAGCGCTTAAGGAAAAAGGTGGATTTATCTCTGCACATTGGGATGGTTCTATGGAGGTTGAGGAAAAAATTAAGGCTGAAACCAAAGCTACCATTCGTTGTATTCCTTTAGATGCTCCAGAAGAAGAGGGTATTTGTATTTATTCTGGAAACCCTTCTAAAAAAAGAGTTTTATTTGCTATTGCCTATTAATTATTAAAAATTTTACAAACACTTTTTTTTAAAAAAAGTGTTTGTAAAAACTAAACAAATTACTTAGTTATTTATATTTACGGGTTCTTAATCGTATTAAAAATCAGAGTGGAAAAATATAATTTTATTTTAATTAAGTTTGTTCTTAATGAATTCAACTTTTTATAACCTAGGAATCCAACTACTTGGCATGGGAATGAAATTAGCATCACTTTTTCATCCTAAAGCAAAATTATGGATACAGGGAAGAAAGAATGTTTTTAATTACATACAAAGCAAAATCTCTAAAAATGATAAAGTTATTTGGATGCATGCTTCTTCTTTAGGTGAGTATGAGCAAGGACTTCCTGTACTTAACGCATTAAAAGATAGATATCCTAATTATAAATTTGCTGTAAGTTTTTTTTCCCCTTCGGGATACGAAGTGGTAAAAGATAAATCTTGGGCCGATGTTATCTTTTATCTTCCTTTAGATACTTCTCTTAATGCTAAAGAATTGATTAAGGCATTGCATCCTTCCTGTGCTATTTTTGTTAAATATGATTTTTGGTTTCAATTATTGAATGAACTTTCAAAGAATAAAATCCAGACCATTTTTATTTCTTCTATTTTCCGTGAAAATCAAATTTACTTTAAACCTAATGGAAAATGGATGGTTTCCATCCTTAAAAATATAAACCATTTTTTTGTTCAAAACGATAAATCTTTATATTTATTAAATTCCATACATATTACTCAAGCTACTGTAGCTGGAGATACCAGATTTGATAGGGTAAAGATGTTGTTAAATTTAAAACATGATTTGCCTTGGCTAGCTCAATTCAAACAGAATAATACATTGATAGTTGCTGGTAGTACATGGAAAAAAGACGATGAATTGTTTATAAACTTCATCAATTCAAATACTAATAAAAAGCTAAAGTTTGTAATTGCTCCTCATAATATGAATAAGGAATACTTTATTGATTTAAAAAATAAGTTTAATTGTAAGGTTTTATTCTATTCAGAGATTAACCCGGAACTTGATCTAAGTGATTTTTCAGTTCTCATTCTGGACACCATTGGCATTTTAAATTCGGTATATTCTTATGGAGATATTTCTTATGTAGGAGGAGGGTTTGGAAAAGAAGGTGTTCACAATGTTTTAGAACCTGCGGTTTATAAACAACCCGTAATTTTTGGACCGATCTATGATAAATTTATAGAAGCAGAAGAATTGTCTAACTCAAACGGAGGAATAGTTATCAAAAATCAATCAGAGTTTAATTCAATTATTAATTCTTTAGTTTTAGACCCTGATTATAGAAATTCTTTGGGAGGTAAAGCTCAAAATTATGTATTGAATAAACCTAATTCCACCCAAATTATAGTAGATTATTTAGACAATCAATTATAAATTTTCTTATTTATTTTTTATATCTATTTTTATAGGATAAAAAAATATAGGATTTTTTATGGATAAAAACCCGTATATCTTTTATTTATTATTTTTAATTATAGGAATTTTTTTAGGAGATTTTTTATCATTTAAATTCTATTTTTTAATCTCCATATTAGGGATACTTTTCACTACTTTATTCTTTATTAGAAAGAGCATAAAGCTTAGAATTACTTTCTCAATACTTTTATTTATTTTTTGGACTGTCCTTGGAACTACTTTAGTTAAAATAAACTCATATTTACCTCTGCATCATTATATTCATTTTAAAGAGGATAATGCTATACAGTTCATTTCTGTTACAGTTAAAGAACAAGGCAATTCCAATTCTAAAAGCAGAAAATATGTTGCAGAAGTAAACCAAATTGCTAACAAGGACAAATTTTATTCCACTTGTGGAGATGTGTTACTTTTAGTAGATAAAGAAAAATTTAATTCTGTTTTAACCTTAGGGAACCAATATGATTTACTTGTAGAATTGAAAGACCCAATCAAACCTTTAAATCCACATCAATTTAATTATTCCCAATACTTGCAACAACAATACATTTTGCAAATGGCTGATGTGAAAAAAATTCTGTCGATAACCCCTCATCAATCCATTCTATATAAAATAAAAAATCTTAATCAGAGAGTTGTTGAAAAAATAAATCATTCCAATCTTTCTAAAGAATCTAAGGAATTTTTAAAAGCTTATCTACTCGGCGATCGTTTTGAAATGGATAAGAATACCTTAGAGGCTTATTCCCAATCTGGAATTATGCATTTAATAGCCATTTCAGGAATGCATATTGCTTTTATATTTAGTATAATTTTCTCTGTTTTTCATTTATGCTTAGGGAGAAAAAAGAGAACTTTAGTAATTATAATTTCTCTTTTCTTTGTTTGGTTATTCGCAATATTGGTAGGTCTTTCATCTTCAGTATTTAGAGCCTGTTTAATGATAAGCTTGTTTTATATTTTTGAATTATTAAAAAGAATTTCAAATATTTATCACAGCATTGCTCTTTCTGCCATTGTCATTTTATTAATAAATCCTTATGAAGTCTATTCCATTGGTTTTCAATTGAGCTACTGCGCTGTATTTTTCTTATGTTGGCTTGCTAAACCTCTATCTTTAATACTAAAAACCAATTACAAAGGATTCAATCAATGGATTATAAATCCATTGTCTGTAACCCTTGCGGCACAATTGGGTACTTTGCCATGGGTAATCTTCTATTTTCATCAATTCTCCTTACTATCCATACCATTCAATTTTATCATTATTCCTTATTCATTTATCATTACTTATGCTTCAATTGTTGAACTTTTATTTCTTTATCTGCCTAATGATTTTCATTCCTATTCTGCATTTATTTATGATTTTCTAATAAAATTACTGGTAAATTCAACCTCATGGATTTCTTCACAAAATACTTTTATGTATAAAAATATTCCTTTGGGACTAGTGGAAGCATTATTTTTAACTTTCAGCTGTGTAAGTATTCGATATATATTTAAAAGTCCTTATAAACTCAAATACTTTTTTCCTTTTTTATTAAGTTTAATAGCTTTTCAAATTACTAGATTAAGCTTAAAAATTAAAAACGATTATAAAAAGCAAGTGATCGTTTTTCATCACACTAAAACTTTAGTGGGTTTAAGAAACGGAAATCAACTTTTAATTTTAAAAGATTCAACTCTAAACCTTTCTGATATACAAAAGCATATTCTTATTCCTTACGAGGCTGGTGAAAGAATTTCGAATACTGAATATAGAAATTTTTATTTAGATAGAGATTATTTTTGGGAAGGTAAAATCATTAAAGCTTTAAACTATAAACAACTATCAACACTAAATACAAATAAGACAACAATTATTGTATCTTCTTTTGAACCGTCCATAAAAAAGTCAAATTCTCATTCAATAATTATCTCAGATTCTCAAGCTACAAAAAGTAATGATTTAGGAGTCCCTTCCAAAGAAAATGTATGGATTACTAGCAAACAAGGGGCTTACATTACTTCCCTTCCTTAGCATAATATTCATCAATTTGACTTTTTAAATCCTTTAGAGCTTCCAAAAAGTCTTGAGCTGGAAAATATCCTGTAACTACTGTTAATGTTTGACCTTTGTTGTCTACTAAGGCTATGGATGGATATCTTAATTCTCCGTTCAAAAGACTATAAGCCAAAGACTGCACTCCCACTCTACCGTCGGTAACCCAAGAATAATATTTCCCTTTAAATTTTATATCGTCTTTGGATTCTGCGTTAAGCTTTACAGGTATAAAATTTTCATTTACGTATTCTGCCACGGACTGATTGTTAAATGTATTTCTATCCATCAACTTGCAAGGTCCGCACCAATCCGCATAAACATCTATCAACATTAAACGTTTATCGCCCTTTTGCTGTAAACTATCTGCATTTTCAATATTCATCCAATTGATTAAATGATTTTCTTGGCTTATCAAAAAATTTAATGAGAATATACTTATAATTATTACTGAAATAAACTTCATTTTAAAAGTTGGATTTAATTTTTACACTAATATAACTTACTTCTACAAAAGTAAAAATTAATCTCATTTAATTAATTTTAAATTCTTATTTTTGGTTCGTATAAAATTTATATTTTTTACTTTAATAATTTAATTATTATATTTATTTTATTTTTTTTAAATAATATTATAACCAAATTAAAACTAATATTGCCATAATGAGATTTTTTTTTTCTTTCTTACTTTCATTACTTTTTAGCCTTAAAAGTCTATTCGCTCAAGAAGTTATTGTACCCAATGTTACCATAAATGATCATAATGGTATTTCTGAAATCATAAACATTGACTGTGCTTACAACTTTTACAACGACCAACCCAACAGAATTAAATTAACTGCAAACTATAGCGATATACGAGTCACCAATGACTACACTGTAGCTTCAATAGAGTATAATCCTGTAGTAGATTTTGGTGCTGGATCTTTAATTCATATTGAAAGAAAAGATGGCATCAGAGATGATGCTTTTAGCTCCAAAATACCATTGCCTTTTAAATTTTGTTTCTACGGAAAAGAATATTCCAGCATTGTAATTAGTGACAATGGGGTAGTTAGTTTTAATACTTTGTATGCCAATGAAGAAAATCCTTACACGATTAGTGGAAGCATTCCAAATTCTAGTCTTCCTATTGCTTCCATTTTTGGAGCTTATCATGACATGCAACTAGTGGATGAAAATAAGGCTAGTAAAGATTTGGTAAAAATATATGTGGTGGGTACAGCTCCTTATCGAAAATTTATTATCAATTACAATGAAATTCCACAATTTAGTTCAAACAAAAAGTCTACTTCACAAATTGTTCTTTATGAAACTACAAATGTTATTGATATTTATGTAAAGAATAAAGATTTAAACAGCACTACAAGTAAAGAGCGGAAAGCTTTAATCGGTATTACCAATGCTACTGGATCTAACGGTATTGCTGCCCCAGGAAGAAATACAGGAGAATGGGAAGCAAAAAACGAAGCTTGGAGATTCTTACCTTCAGGCAGTTCAAGCATATCTGTTAAGTGGTACGACAGTTATAATAAATTAATTGGTTCGAATCCTACGTTGGTTGTTAATCCCAGCGTAGATACAAAATATAAAGTTGTTGTTACTTATAGCTTATGTACTACAGTTACTAAAGAATCCGAAATTGAAGTTAAGTTTTTACCAGACTTTCCAACCGCAAATAACGTGGAGATGGACCAGACTGCAATTCCATGTCTAAACGAAGGTGAAACGGCTGAAGTGGATTTAACCAAATTTCAAAAATCTATAAATAGCAGGGACGATCTGAAGTTCGTCTATTACACTTCATTATCTGGGGCTGAAAATGCAGAGGAAAAATATTTAATTGCTGATCCTAAACATTTCCAGTATAATTCTGATAACACTACCGTTTATGTACGTGTAATAAAAGAAAAACTTTGCTACACCACTTCAACAATAAAACTACGCATAAATAGAAAGCCAAAAATACAGGACAATAAAACCTTTAATTTTTGCAATACCAGCTCTAACTCCCCCCTTACTATTAATCTTATTTCAGATGTTGCCCATCAGCTAAGTGGTTTTTCTAGTTCCACGATGAATATAAAATTTTTTAATAACCAATCAGATGCAGCCTCAAATAAGAATGAAATTGTAAATCTTAGCAAATACCCACTTTCTTCATCAACAACTTTATATATAAGGGTTTGGAACAAAAGCTTTAACGACTCCAATTGTTCAAATATATTTTCAGTAAACCTGAATTTATCCTCTAGCTTGCGTTTAGTTGACAATCTTGAAAAACTAGTTTGTTTTCTGTTGGAAGGACAAGAAATCGAAATAGATCTCACTCAATTTGAGCAGGAATTATATGTGAATCCCGATGGTAATAATATAAATAACATTGTTAAATATTATACTTCTCCTATTTATAATAGCAGCTATGAAATTAAAAACCCTAAGAGTGCTAAGATTACACTAGACGGTATTGTGTTTGTAAAAATTACGGACCCTACCACCTCTTGCGAAGGCACAACTACAATTCATTTTAGAGCAGACGGAGATTGTGATGGAAATCCTGGTGGAGGAGAATTAGCAGGAGACGGGGAAGGACCAATATTATGTGATGTTCCAGAAGGTACTCATGAAATAGATTTAATAAGGAACTATTTTATATATCAACTCCCTAAAGGACTTACTTTAGACGATATTGAAATTTTAGATATTACTGACACGAATAACAAACTTGTTGAGAACCCTTACACCATTGAGTACACACCACCGTCCTATCAAAAAACTTTCATCGTTCGATATAAAATAAAAGACACAGGAATAATTACCCGGAATAGCTTTTCAGTGCTACTTACCACTAAACTTAAGTTTAAAGAAGAATACTTTAATGTATGTAATTATGAAAATGCAGACTCTAAGGAAGTTATAATTTCTCTTGACAAAGAATTTAACGAACTATATAAAAATACCAATTATAAATTATTATACTTTAAGTCTATTGAAGATATAGAGAATTATCTTAAAGATCCATTCAACAATCAAGATCTTCCTATTACAACCATTCAATTGTATTCTAACAAATACGTAAAAGTTTATGTTTTAATGAATTACGATAGATGTTCCTACAACTACGAAATTAATTTAAAACTTGAGAAGATGGATACTGTTAATTTAGATTATACCATTTGTGATTTTGGGGGGGATAATTATGAAAAAATAAACCTCAAACTTTACGAAGATGATGTAAAAAAACTGTTTAACGGTACTTCAAAAGATATTTTTGAAATTGTTTATTTAAATGTAGAAGATCCTAAAGAATTTGAAATGAAATCTAGCCCTTCTACCATAAGTTTAAGTGTAAGAAAAAACAACGGTTGCGCATATAAAATAACATTAAACTTCACCTTTACTACGGCTGTTGCCCTGCCTAAAATTATCAATCTTTTAAATGTTTGCTATGATGACACGGACAATAAAACCGATCTAAGTTTGGTACTGAGTGAAATAGCAGAAAATACTAGGATAATTTTTTATTCTGATGAATATGCAGCGGAAAAAGGAGATGAAAATTCAGAATATTACATTGGAACATACGGAAATCTAAACCAACCTCCTCTTTACCAAGTAAAAGAAGAGACCACGATATTTATTCGTGTAGAAGACCTTACTACTGGATGTTTTAAAATTATTCCTTTGCCTGTAATTCCAATAAAAATAGAGGACTTGAGTAGTAATACAATATCCATTTGCGATTATGAAGAACCTAACATTGAGAACATTAAGATTATAGATATAAAAAATTATTTAATACAAGCCAATAACTTTTTAAAAAAAGAAACATTGGATTTACAATTCTATCTTAATGAAAAAGATGCAAATGAAAATAAAAACGAGATCGCAACTTTCATACAGGCAACTCCAACTACTTATTTATATTTAGTAATTACTGATTCTCAAACCGGTTGCCGTAGATTGTTTAAACTAAATTTTGAACTTATTCCTCCCCCAGTTATTCAAACCAATAAAGAATTTTGGGTTTGTGATAACGCTTCTAAGAACAGCAATAATACAACACTTGAAAAAATTAATTTAAATCAATTCAATTTAGATTTTATTACTGAAGGCACTGAAAATGATTATTCATTCTCATTCTCGTACGATGAGTACTTTGATCAACCTGTTGGAACATCTGGCATCGCAACCATTTCTTCATTTCCAATTACTTTATGGGTAAAGGTTACAAACAAAAAAACCAATTGTTACACTGTAAGTCCGTTTACCTTAAAAGCATATCCTTCGATGGAAAATGAATTTCAGAATAAGTTTATAAATTTCTGCGCTGATGTTAAAACGCAAATTATCGATTTGAAGGATTTAGCAAAAGATATGGTAATTAACCCAAAAAACATAGCTTTATATACCATTACTTATCATTATACTTTACAAGAAGCTGGAAATAATTTAACAAGTACTATTTCTCAAAGTTTAATTGATAATGGAATTACTGTTTCTGACAAAGATGCTTTCTACATAAAGTTTACCAACTCTACCACTGGATGTTTTATTATAAAAAGGCTGGATGTAGTAATCAATCCAACCCCTAAAGCACAAGTAATTTTCCCTTACTTGTGTGACGATACAGATGGAAAATTAGATGGAAAGTTCCTTATTGAAGATTTAAATGATTACAAACAATTTAGATCTCAAATAATTACGGGAGAACTGGAAAGTGTAATGGACAAAGTATATGACTTTAGTTTCTATAGATCATTAACGGATGCTGAAAATAAACAAAACAAAGTAAACCATAAAAACTTTACTCTTACCGAGTCTGAATTAACAGCCCCCGACACTCCCGGAGATCCCTATTTTTATCAATTATGGGTGAGAATAGACAACAAAGAAACTGGATGCTTCTCTTTAGTTTCAATCATGTTTAATATGAATCCGAAAGTGAATTTAAAGAAAGAAGTTGTTGAACTGACAGAATGTGATAAGGTAGGATATGGAAATAGTATTTTTAATCTTACTCTGGCAGAAAATAACTTAACAGATCTTATAGATGCTCAATTTAGCTATTATTTATCTGAAGATGAGGCTAGAGATAACCAAGCTGTTCCGATAAATAATCCTTTAACTTATACCAGTCGAATAACTAACGATAAAGAAGGTATATATACTATTGATTATATCTATGTACGAATTAAAGACCCGAAAGGTAATTATTGCGACCAAATTGCTAAGATTAAACTTCGTACTTATCCATACATAAAGATTACCAATATTCCGGAAATTACCATTTGCGAATTTCAATCCGACGGAAAAACAGAAAATACTATCAATTTAAATGATGAAACTAAAGGTCTTCTATCTGGATTAGACTTAGCCATACAAACAGATTTAGAGATAAGTTTTCATACCAGTAAAGAAAATGCGACAGGAGATATCTCCATCCCATCCTCAGAAATTGCCAATTATAAACTTCCTATAGGTATTACAAAAATCTGGGTTAAGTTCAAAAGTAAAACAACACAATGCTACCAGTTACAAGAGATAACCATCAACAAGCTTGAAGCACCAAAAATTAATTCCGTAAACTATATTTTTTGTGATGACAATTTAGATGAAATCTATGAAGTTTCATTAACTGAATTGGAACATTTAATCCTTTCTAATCATGAGAACTATGACATCGGCTTCTATGAAAATTCCACCGATGCTGAGCTCGGTAACCATGCCATTGATAAGAATAGATTATATATTATTCCTTTTTCACAATTCCCTAAAAAATTAGCCATCCGTGTTATTGAAAAAAACACTTCATGCGTAACTACGGGAACTTTAATACTAAATACTAATCCAAAAATAAATCTAATAAATAAAGAAGTGGAATTAGTTGGTTGTGATGAAGATAACGACGGATTTTCTTCTTTTGATTTAACTTTAGTTTCTGAGGAAATATCCGAGGATTCAGACATTTCCTTTTCTTATTTCTCTACTTTAGAAGATGCTCAAAATAATCAAAATCCAATTTTAAATTTCACCTCCTATATCAATAAAAAAGCCATTGAAGATTATGTTTATGTTAGAGTAGAAGAATATCCGGCAAACCATACTAGATGTCATTCTTTAGCTAAAATAAAATTAAAAACGTATTATTCCACCAATCCACTACCTGCTGAAGATTTTATTTGTCCTAGGGGTAAGGGTACTTTAGATGGAGGAGATTATGATTTCTGGGAATGGTCCTTGAACGGTAAAGTAATTAGCAATCAAAGATATATAGACATCTCAGAAACAGGTATTTACACGCTAAAAGTTAGTAAAAACCTAAACTATGGCATCACATGCCCTTCTACCTTTACCATAGAAATTAAACTTTTAAGAGAACCTGTTATTATGGAATTGAAACAGGGCAAGGATTATATTACAGTAATTGCCCAAGGCCCTGCACCTTTAGAATATTCTTTGGATCAGATTCATTGGCAGGATGACAATACTTTCTCTAACTTATCCGAAGGTATATACACCGTTTATGTCCGCTCAAAAGCCAATGGGTGTAATTCAATATCTTCCAAAGGAATAATATTTGGAATACCTAATGTAATTACTCCCAATGGAGATAGACACAATGATGTTTGGAGACTTGGTGGATTAAGCATGTTTAATGGCGAATATTCCCATATAAAAATTTTTAATCGCTATGGTAAAATTGTATTTGAAGAATCCTCCAATACTTATTTCTTATGGGATGGAAAATATTTAGGCAGAGTTTTACCAACTGCTTCTTACTGGTACATTATCACTATTGCAGATGGAAGAAAATTTACGGGATGGATTTTACTGCGAAATTATGATGATATCGATACTTATAAATAAATCTCGATAAATTAAAAACAAAAGGCAAGGTTATAACCTTGCCTTTTGTTTTTCTAGTTATTTAAATTATATTAATAAAAGTAAAAATTAATGAAAACTAAAGCCTTTAACCTTAGTATATATAATTATTCAATGATGAACTTACAAAACAATTAGTTTTTCAATAATTAATTTTAAAAATTCTTTGGTAAAAAAAGTCTTTAAGATTAAAAAATTCACATATGCTAAACATAAATGATATAATTTTTATTTATACTTAAAATTTTTATTAAGCCATTATTTTTTAGAAATATAAATATCAAAAAAATACAAATGATTTATAAGCGAATAAGAAGCCATTTAAATAACTATAATATAGCTTAATACCATAATTATCTATATCTAAAACCTCTGGAATTTATAAAGTTATCTAAATTATAACCTAACCCCACCAATAAACCATTTCCTCCTTCTTTGTAAATATCCGTCAACCCAAAGTTATAACCGAAAGAAAAATTAAGTTTATTTAATTCCGCTTGAAAAAATGGAGTCAAAGATAAAGGTCCATTAATTTTAGAGTCATTCGCAATTCTATAGCTTACACCTACTGCAAATAAATTAACCTCACTCTGATATTTAGCTCGAAGATTAAAATCTATCATTTTTTCAGCATTTGTATTCAGTGTAAACATCATTGATGGCTCAATAAATAGATTGGAAGGTAATTGCCAATCATACCCTAAATTAAGATAATACCACGAAGGCGAAGGCTCTATAGAGTTTACCACTGGTTTATTTTGCCCCAAAGGTAAATCCAAGACAGAAACCCCGGCAAAAAAACCAGAATAATAAACAGACATACCTAAATTAAGATAAGGAAGAAATACTGTTTTATTATTATATATTAACGGATCAAATAGATCATCGGGACGAAGTCTTGAATAATCAAAAGATTGAGAAAACATACTTACTGAAGCTCCAAATGAAAATTGACTTTTGGTGCGATCTTCATCGCCCAAAGGAATATGGTAGGCACTTGATAAATTAAAACCTGTTAGTAACATCGGCCCGTTCTCATCCCTAAATAAATATATTCCCAAACCCACACGATCAAAAATATTTGAATGTAGGCTTATCGTTTGTGTATTTGGACTGGACTCTATGTTATTCCATTGCTGATGGTACGTAGCTTTAAATACAATGTCGTCTGTAGAGCCTGTATAAGATGGATTTATTAAAACTTTATCGGATAACAGATATTGCTGGTCAAAAGGAATACTTTGCTGAGCAAAATTTTTATTTAAAAAAAATATACTAAATAATAATAACAATTTGAAATTTTTCATAGAATATTTTATCCTTTATAAAGCAAAAATATGAAAAAAAAATAGCTTTTTAATTTAAATATTAAAAAGCTATTTTTAATTAGTTCTATGATTAATTATAAGGAGTTCTGTAACTCTTCCGTTATTTCCATATTGTGAAAAACGTGTTGAACATCATCATCGTCCTCAAATTTTTCTAACATCTTCATAATTATCTGTGCCTGATCTAAAGGCAACGCCTTCATTGTATTGGGCAATCTTTGTAAATCAGCACTTTTAGGCTCTATTTTCAATTCTTCAAACTTATGGTTTATGGAACCAAAATCTTCAAAAGAACTGGTAATAATAACTTCATTATCCTCGATATCAACCTCTTCAGCCCCCGCATCAATCATCTCCAATTCAAAGTCTTCCCAATCCATTGCAATGGAATCTTTATCTAAAGTAAAAATACCTTTTCTATCAAAAACAAAGGTCAATTCTCCATTTTTACCTAAATTCCCATCAAACTTATTAAAGATAGCCCTAACATTAGCAACGGTTCTTGTTGTATTATTGGTCGTGCATTCTAAAAAAATTGCAATCCCTCCAGGTCCATACCCCTCATAAGTTACCTCGTCGTATTGTTCCGCATCAGCACCGGAAGCTTTTTTTATAGCTCTCTCTACATTATCCTTAGGCATATTAACCCCTTTAGCATTAAGCAAACAACGACGTAAAGCTGGATTTGCTTCCGGGTTTGGTCCTCCTGCTTTTACAGCAATTGCAATTTCTTTTCCAATACGGCTAAATTGCTTAGCCATTTTATCCCAGCGGGCTAGTTTAGACGCCTTTCTATATTCAAATGCTCTTCCCATATTCAAGTTTAAAAAATTATAGACAAAAATAAGAATTGTAAGGATGGATTAAAAATTAAATTATGAATTCAAATGATTCCCTTTAATTCTTCTAAACAAGTTATAGCCAACACAATTGATTCAGTAAAAACAGCCTCCTTTATCAACTTAAATCTATAAAACTTAAATCCGGTACATCATCCGCATATCTACATCAACTCTTTAGGAATAATACAAATAGGTATCGGTTTAATTTTATGTTGTGCCGCTTTATTTAAACGCTCATAAATTTCAAATACTTCTTTTTGTCTACCCGAAAAATCAGAAGATACATGATTTTTATGTACACTCATAGCCCATTCCAATTCAGGATAGGTGGCCCCCAACTGATCTTCGTCCGAGCGATCATCTCCCCATAAACCATCGGTAGGTTTTGCCTTTTGTATTTCTTGAGATATCCCCATCTCTTTCGCCAATTCAAAAACCTGACTTTTTAATAAATCTGCAATAGGGCTAATATCCACTCCACCATCTCCATATTTAGTAAAAAACCCCACTCCAAAATCTTCTATTTTATTCCCTGTTCCACATACCAAAAAATTATACAATCCGGCATAGTAATAAAGAGTAGTCATTCGCAAACGAGAACGCGTATTAGCTAAAGACAAATTTGTATTTGTATTACCTTCATCCACCTCCAAAGCATCAGTTAAAATATCGAACGAATTAGTCAAATCTACCCTCTTAGTTAAAACATTAGAAAATTTATTCTTTAAAAAATCCATATGTTCTCGAGCTCTAGAAACTTGTTCTATGGGCTGATGTATCGGCATTTCTAATAATAAAACCGGTTTACCTGTAGCAGCTGCCAAAGTAGAAACCACTGCAGAATCTATCCCTCCAGAAACTCCCACTACAAAGCCTTTCATTCCTGAATTTTTAATATAATCATTCAGCCATTCTATAATATAAGAAATTACTTCTTGTGTTTTCATAATACGTATCTTTGCCTATTGTTTTTTAAATTTAAAAAATCCAATGGTAAAAATAACGAAGTTTTTATACTTTTTTCTAATCTTAGCACTAATTAGCAATTGCTCAAAAAAAAACAAAGCGGAAGAATATTCCAAACGTTGGAAAATTGATGTTGGCGGTTCAGAATCAGAAGTTGAAATTATAGATATTTCCAAAGACTTTTATAATTTAAACTCTCCCATTTCAAATTTTAAAGAGAAATATCCATTTTTTTTAGATGCTAGAATTTCAGATCAAAAATATGAAACTCAACGCAGGGATACTACTGAATTAAATATTTATAAAGAAATTGTAAAAAACGTAAATACGAGTCAAATCCAGAAAGATCTTACGGATCTTTTTAGTCATATTAAATATTATTATCCCGAATTTAAAATTCCTAAAGTTTATTTGTATTCTTCCTTTTTACAGGATTATTTAAACCCTGTTACTTACGTCCCTGAACAAAATGCAATATTTATAGCTACTGATAATTTTTTAGGTGCTGATAATAAATATTACAATCTATTTAGGATTGATAAATATCTTCAAAAAACTATGAGCCCAAACTATTTAAGTTCTAAAGTTACCGATGAAATTATTAAACAATTAAACTTATTACCTAAAAAATTAAACAGCCAAAATTTTGTTTCACAAATGATACGGCAGGGAAAAATCCTCGCTTTAAAAGATGCATTTCTCCCAGATTTACCCGATGAGTATAAAATGGAATATACAAAAGAACAATACGATTGGGCGAAAAATAATGAATTTGATATTTGGAATTTCTTTGTACAAGAGAATTATCTATTTAGTGACGATATTGGTTTATCCGATAGATTTTTATCTCTAGCTCCTTTTTCTAAATTTTATACAGAAGTTGATACCCATAGCCCGGGGAATATAGGATCTTGGGTAGGATGGCAAATAGTAAAAAAATATTTACAAGAAAATCCAGAAATAAAATTGCAAGATTTTATAAATAATACCAATCACGATCAAATTTTTTCAAAATCCAGATATAAACCCAAACAAAACGAAACCGTTGAATCAGAAAAATAATTAGAGATGAAAGAGACTGAAATAAACTTTGCTATTGATTTAGATGAAAATCATATCCCTGAAAAAATTATTTGGGCAGCTCCTGATGGAGGAGTGGTTGGACAAGAAACTAAATCTATCCTTCTATCCGTTTGGGACCACAAAACTAAAGAAGCGTTACGTATTGATCTTTGGACAAAAGAAATGCCTGTAGATGAAATGAAGCGTTTTATTCACCAAGTATTCATCTCTTTGGGGGATACTTACCAAAAAGCTACGGATGAAGAAGATGTTGCTGAGGAAATAAGAAAATTTGCCGAATATTTTGCTGATCGAAGCGGTATTAAAATGTAATGTTTCAATTTTAAAATAAATAATCATGATACTCCATAGTAGAAACAGAAGATTAAGAAGTAGTCAATCTATAAGGGATCTTATGCGTGAAATTACTCTAACTACTGATGATTTTATGCTTCCCTTGTTTATAACTGAAGGAAATAATATAAAGGAAGAAATACCATCCATGCCTGGAATCTTTAGACAATCTTTAGATTTAACTCTGAAAGAAATTAAAGAAATATGGTCTTTAGGAATTAAGGCAGTCAATTTATATGTTAAAGTAAGCGACAATCTTAAAGATAATACCGGAAAAGAGGCATGGAATAAAGAAGGACTTATGCAAAAAGCAATCAAAGCCATTAAAGATACTGTTCCAGAAATGGTAGTTATGCCAGACGTTGCTTTAGATCCATATTCTATTTATGGGCATGATGGGATTGTTAAAGAGGGTAAAATCATCAATGACGAAACCGTAGATGCTTTAGTAAAAATGAGCTTATCTCATGCAGAAGCTGGTGCTGATTTTGTCGCGCCCAGCGATATGATGGATGGAAGAGTTTCTGCTATACGTAAAGCTTTGGAAGAAAATCACTTTCACGATGTTGGTATTATGAGTTATACTGCGAAGTATGCCAGTTCTTACTATGGACCTTTTAGAGACGCTTTGGATAGTGCTCCTGGTTTTGGTGATAAAAAAACCTATCAGATGGATTACTGCAATAGTAAAGAAGCGATTAATGAGGCTCTCAAAGACATTAATGAAGGTGCAGATATCATTATGGTTAAGCCCGGACTTCCCTATTTAGATATAGTTTCTAAATTAAATGAGTTAGTTGATGTCCCTATATCGGTATACCAAGTGAGCGGAGAATATTCAATGATTAAAGCGGCTGTAAATCAAGGATGGCTTGACAATAACAAAGTTATTATAGAAAGCCTTAGCTGTATTAAAAGAGCAGGAGCAAGTCTTATTACAACTTATTTCGCTAAAGAAGCAGCAAGAATATTAAACTCATAATTGAATACTTTAAAATTTTATCTCTGGCATTATTTTTGAAACTTTTAGGTTTAATTTAAAAAAGCTTTATTAAGAATGAAAAAAAGTATTTTATTACTTTCTGCTATTTCTGCATTTATATTTTTTACAAGTTGTGATAAAAAAGCAGAACAGAATCAATCAAATAATGATTCTATCCCTGTAGATAGCATTGAAATTACAGATCTAACCATTGAAGAAATCCCTGTCCCTGATGAAGTTGTCGGTACCTATGAAGGAACTTTCCCTTGTGCAGATTGTGAAGGAATTAAAACTCATTTAGAATTAAATAAGGACAAAACTTTTAAACGTACAGAGGAGTATCTTGGAAAGAAAAAACCAGAAGATAAAAATGTGTTTGAAACCAAAGGAAATTACAAAGTACTTAATAACAAACATGTGGTTTTAGTTCCTGACAGCACTGAATTTGTAATTGGAATTGATCAATTAACTCTTGCTCCTACTAATAACGCCTCTCCTGAAACTAATACCTCAAATTATGTTTTAACTAAAATTAAGATTAAAGGAGACAAAGAAAAAATTCAACAAGAAGTAATTGACAGCACTGGACAAGTGATTGACAAAACTAAAGAAAAGATTAAAGTACAATAACTTATAAAAAACCTAAAAGATTAACTTTTAGGTTTTTTTGTAAATAATCTAAATTAATTCCTACCAATTTGGTAGGAATAATTCTTATAAGTATATTTGTATTCACATTGATCGATAATATCATGAATTTTAGAAAATTAACCTATTTAACTTTATTACTTTTAACCATTTACTCATGCTCCAATAAAAACTCAGAAAAAATACAAATATCTGGAGCATTTGCCTTATACCCCATGATGGTTAAGTGGGCTGAAGAATTTAAGCATGAGAATCCCGGAGTGAAAATTGATATTTCAGGAGGTGGTGCTGGAAAGGGAATGACCGACGTCTTATCTGGAATGGTAGATATTGGAATGATTTCCAGAGAAATACACGACGAAGAAATAAAAAAAGGTGCTTATGCCTTTACTGTCGCTAGAGATGCAGTAGTAGCTACGATGAATACTCAGAATCCAGAATGGAGTGAAATGAAAAAGAAAGGTTTATCATCCGAAAAGGCTTCCAAAATATGGAACGCTGAATATAAAACTTGGGGCGAAATATTTAATAATACCAATCAAAATCCCCTAAATGTTTATACAAGATCCGATGCCTGTGGAGCTGGAGAAACTTGGGCTGCATGGATGGGAGAAAAACAAGAAGATTTAAAAGGTAGAGGGGTATTTGGAGATCCGGGAATAGCTTCCGCAGTTCAAAAAGATGTAAATGGTATTGGCTACAACAATATTGCCTATGCTTACGATATAAAAACAATGAAACCTCAAGAAAATTTAGGTATTATACCCATTGATATAAACAAAAATGGAAACCTAGAAGGCGATGAGGATTTTTATAAAGATATGGGTTCTATGATTCAAGCAATTTCTAATCATAAATACCCTTCCCCACCGGCTAGAAATTTATACCTAGTTACTAAAAACAAGCCTACCAATCCTCTGGTTATTAAATTTATTGAATTTATATTAACCAAAGGACAAGGCTACACTACTGAAAATGGTTTTATCAAAATATCACCAGAAACTGCCAAAGAAGAATTAAAAAAATTAAATTAGAGAAGTAATTAAAGGTGAAATCTTTAAAATGTCGCATACTAAAAGATAAGCTAGCAAGGTCATACATGCTAGCTATAACTCTTTTATCTATCTTACTTTTATTTTTTATGGGTGGGGGACTTTTTAATAACTCCCTGCCTTTACTTAAGTTACATTCTTTAAAAGATTTACTTGGCTCTTCTAATTGGAACCCTTTTAAAAATGAATTTGGCTTTTTTCCTTTCATTTATAGTACTTTACTGGTAACCTTATTGTCCATTGTTTTAGCGTTTCCAGTGTCATTGCTCACTGCCTTACTGATAAGCGAGAAAGCGTCTTCTCATTTTAAAAAGATTATAAGCCCTGTTCTTGATATTCTTGCCGGAATCCCATCTGTCATTTATGGGGTATGGGGAGTTTTAATCATAGTCCCATGGATTTCAAAGTACTTAGCTCCCAAATTCTCTATCTCTAGTAGTGGATATTCTTTATTAGCCAGTGGTATCGTCTTAGCCGTAATGATAATCCCCATATTGATTAGTTTATTAACACAAATATTTACAAATGTACCCGAAGATTTAAAAGAAGCTTCTACATCCTTAGGAGCTACCCAATGGCAAACCATTAAAAATGTGGTGATAAAAAAATCACTATCCGGTATCATAGCTTCTGTAGTACTAGGAATTTCTAAATCATTTGGTGAAACGATAGCTGTGGTTATGGTCTGTGGCAATTCCATACAGATCCCTCATTCAATTTTTGAATCGGGCTACCCTTTACCCGCTTTAATTGCCAATAACTATGGAGAAATGATGTCCATTCCCAATTACGAATCTGCCTTAATGTTTGCTGCCTTCTTATTATTTTTTATGATATTATTTTTTAACTTAATTTCTAGAATTATTCTCCATCGTTTACAAACTAAATTTTAAATTATGAAATTTAAATTTATAGAAGAACGTATTGCCACGATTTTCATGTATCTAGCCGCATTTATAGTCGTAGCATTTTTAGGTAGTATTTTATGGACTATTATAAAAAATGGCTTCCCTTATTTAAATTGGTCCATGATTTCTAAACTTCCTTCCGGAGGGTTTTACATTGGAGGAGATGGTGGAATTTTAAACGCAATTGTAGGATCTCTCTATATAGTTGCAGGCGCCACTATTCTTGGACTATTGATTAGCATCCCTGTAGTTTTTTACCTAAATGTTTATTTAACAACTCACTCCAAATTTGCCCAGCTTTGCAGACTTACGTACGACGTTCTATTTGGTATTCCATCCATTGTTTACGGAGCCTTTGGATTTACTTTAATGATTTATTTTGGTTTACGAACCTCCTTGTTAGCCGGAATTATTGTAATAACTTTATTAATCATTCCGATTTTTATACGTTCTATGGATGAAGCAGCCAAAGAACTACCTAAAGATTTAATGGATGCTACCTATTCTCTAGGAGCTACTCGCTTAGAAGCCCTTAAGATTTTTATTAAACAAATAGCCCCGGGTATAGGTACGGCTACCTTTCTATCTATCGGTAGAGCGATTGGAGATACGGCTGGAGTTTTATTTACTGCAGGATTTACGGATAATATACCAACCGCTTTGGATGAACCTGCCGCTACTCTACCCTTATCTATTTTCTTTCAATTGAGTAGCCCTTCTTCAGAAGTTAGAGAAAAAGCGTATGCTGCTGCACTTTTATTAACCCTTATCATATTAGTTTTAAGTATTTTAGGTAGAATCTTTTTTCATAAATATTCAAAAAATAAATTACGATGAATTTAACTCTTCCCCATAAATTTTTACAAACTTTTAGTAAAGACCCTATTACTACTGCAAAGATCAATAATTCAGAATTTTTACCGTACGACAAGTTTAATAGTAAAAAAAGTTACCCCGATCTTCGGATCAAAGATTTTAACCTTTCTATACAAGGACATAAAATCTTAAAGAATATAAACACTACTATACCCAACCAAAGTATCACTTGTATTATTGGTCCTTCAGGATGTGGAAAAACTACCCTTTTAAAAAGTATTAATCGATTAAATGAAAACCTGCCTAATGTCAAAATTCAAGGAGATATACTCCTAGACAATGAAAATATTTATGGCAAAAATGTAGAACTTACCCACCTTAGAAAAAAATTAGGTTTGTTGTCTCAACGTCCCACCCCGTTACCTATGTCCATTTATGAGAATATTACCTACGGTTGTAAAATCCATGGACTTAAGAACAAAAAAAAGTTAAATGTTGTTGTAGAATACTACTTGAAAGCTGTTGGCTTATGGGAGGAAATTAAGGACCGCTTGCATACTCCTGCTACCCGTCTTTCTATTGGTCAACAACAAAGACTATGCTTAGCACGAGGCTTGGCGGTCGAACCTGAATTTATCTTAGGGGATGAGTCCACTTCAGCCTTAGATCCTATTTCCAGCGGCACTATAGAACAACTATTTTTATCCTTGAAAGAAGAATATGGAATTATTTTAGTCACCCACACCCTACGTCAAGCCAAAAGAATTGCCGATTATGTCATTTTTATGTATATGGGTGAAATCATAGAACAAGGAAAGGCACAAGAGATTTTTGAAAATCCACAGCAGGAGCTTACTCAAAAATATATTTCAGGTGCATTCAGCTAACCATTAACCACTTAATTCATAAATCATCCAAAAAATTCAAGGCAAATTGAAAACAAATTTGGACAATTAAAATTTTATTCTATAAATTTGCAGGAATAAAATTACAAAACATAATAAAATTACGAAGCCAAATGTTCAAAATAATCCACATATTAAACATCATTGATTTCCCATCTATGGGAAAATCTTAGCTTCGGGAATAAACTTCAAAAAATTATCCAATTATATAATAGATGAACCCGAAGCAAAGCTTCGGGTTTTTTATTGTCCTATTGATAAATGGTCATTTATCTTCCTACATTTTTTCGTATGGAATGCTCAATTTAAAGTCCGAGGCTTATTGAACTGTTTTTATTTGATTTTTAATAAAATCAAACTAACTGTTAAGTATTCGTAAATAAGTACATCGTAACAGTTTTAACTAAAATTTAAACCGTTATGGGCAAGATAAAATTAAAAGGAAAAGATTTATTAAAGTTGGGTTATCCCAACAATAAGATCATAAACATAGCCATCGAAGTTATGCAAAAAAACTTTGAAAAAAAGAATAAAGCTTATGTACTAAGCATACTTAAAGACATTCAAAATCAACCCGATGAATATAAAAATCATTTAATGCTCGGACAAATAGCCAAAGAAATTTTGAATCTTACCAAGGTAGAGAAAAGAAAACTGGAAAGCCAAAGAGCCCCATTTAAAATTTTTGGTATTGAACAAATAACCGAAGAAGCCATTCAACAATTGTACACCTCTTTAAAACTCCCCATTTCAATTAGAGGAGCTTTAATGCCGGATGCACATGTAGGTTATGGATTACCGATTGGTGGAGTCTTAGCGACCGAAAATGCTGTTATCCCTTACGGAGTAGGTGTAGATATTGGGTGCAGAATGTGTTTAAGTATATTAGATGTTCCTATCTCATATTTGGAAGGCAGTAAGGATAAATATTTAAATGCATTGCTTGAGCATACCAAATTTGGCATGTACGAAACGCACCAAAGCCATATTGAACATTCCATTTTTGAGGAGGAAGCTTTTCAAATGATTCCATTATTACGGCGTTTAAAAGCAAAAGCCATCCAACAAATGGGAACTTCTGGGGGTGGAAATCATTTTGTGGAATTTGGAGAAGTGGAAATTCTTGAAGATCATTCTATGAATCAACTACCCAAAGGAAAATATTTAGGAATACTTTCTCATAGTGGTTCGCGAGGGCTAGGAGCTGAAATTGCGCAAACCTATACCCGAATAGCTATAGAACAATGTCCCTTACCCAAAGAAGCTCAACAATTGGCTTGGTTAGATTTAGATTCTCATTTAGGAATAGAATATTGGACAGCCATGAATTTAGCCGGAGAATATGCGGCTGCTTGCCACACAGATATTCATCGAAGATTAATGAAGATTACCGGAGGTCGTTTATTAGCAAGGGTAGAAAACCATCACAACTTTGCATGGAAAGAAATTCACGAGGGTAAAGAAGTAATTGTACATAGAAAAGGTGCTACACCTGCTGCAGATGGTCAAATAGGATTTATACCCGGATCAATGACTTCCAAAGGGTTTATTGTACGTGGCAAAGGTAATGCAGAAGCGCTTCGTTCCGCCTCTCATGGAGCTGGAAGATTGCTTTCTAGACATAAAGCTAAAAACGTTATTACCAATTCTGAGATTTCTAAAGAACTAAAAAAACACCATGTAGAACTTATCGGAGGAAGTAAGGAGGAAGCTCCAATGGCTTATAAAAACATTAACGAGGTTATGAACTCTCAGTCTGATTTAGTAGATATTCTGGGAACTTTTAAACCTAGATTGGTAAGAATGGATAAAAAATAACTTTCATGATGAGGATAAATAAAACGTAGTGCTTATGTATAAGAAAATTTTACAACTCACTTCAGGCAGAGGCCCTGTGGAGTGTGAATGAGCTGTGGCTCAAATTTTAAAACATCTGATCCAAGAAATAAATAATGAGAAATTGAACTATAAAATTATTGAAAGAACTTCCGGAATTTTTCAAGGCACTTTACAAACGGTATGCCTTGAATTATATGGTGAGAAAGAATTGTTAAATCAATTCATTTGCTCTTGGTTAGGAGTTATTCAATATATAGGACAAAGCCCTTTTAGAAAATTTCATAAGTAGAAAAATTGGTTTATAGAAATTTCAGAAGTTTCAGAATTAAAAGAAATAAACATTTTAGAAACAAATATTAAGTACCAAGCTGTGCGTTCACAAGGCCCCGGAGGACAAAAGGTGAATAAGGTAAATACAGCTGTTAGGGCCACCCATCTGCCCACAAAAACCTCTGTATTTGTTATGGACTCACGCTCTCAATTTCAGAATAAAAAAACGGCTAGAGATCGTTTAATCGAAAAGATTAAACTTAAAAATTACGAAAATTTAAAAAGCCAGATTCAAGAAAAATGGAATCATCAAACTGATATACAAAGAGGAAATCCCATTCGGGTATTCACACATAAAGATTAGTCTTAAACATGAAACAAAATAACCTAAGAAAATTATCAATTATAAACCTTTCAAGACATGAAATTTTGTACAAAATATACCTAATTCCTAAAACAATAATCAAGCAATGATTGAATTTAAAAATATCTCAAAACATCTCAAATTCTAAAAAATAGAGATTCTCCAAACTAATGAATCAAAAGATGTTATTTTTGCAATACAAATATGTATTTATAGTTAATAAATAAAAATGAACACCATACAAAATAAATATTATTTCCAAGCTTTAGACAACTTCCCGTACAATATGGAAGATACCATGGAAGCTCTAAACTACGCTTTGTCTTACGATCCAAACCAAGCCGATTGCTTATGTTTACTGGCAAGGGTGTATGCCGAAGTTCTTAATGATTATACCACCGCCAAGGAGTATTTTGAAAGAGCGATGGCTTCTAATCTGCATTGTATTTCATTGTACCCCCCTTATATCGAATGTCTTCTATGGAATGAAGACTTCCAAGAGGCGGAAAAGCTTATTCATTTCGCTTTAACTGTTAAAGGGATAGATAAAGCCGCTATTTACAATAAGAAGTCTTTGTGGTATGAATACCAAAGAGACTATAAAAATGCTTTAAAAGCCATTGATGAAGCTAGATTACATACCTATACCCAAAGCTTTATGAGCCATCTGGACGATCGTGCTAAACTTATCAAGCAAAAAGAAAAAAAAGTGAATAAAAAACAAAGGAATTCTAAATAGAATTCCTTTGTTTTTTTTATTGGTATAATTATCCATTTCTCATCCGTTATCCTAAATATAATTCCAAATAAATTCTTAGAATTTCATATCTATTTTATACTTTATTTCTAAGCACAAGATCAATAAAAAAGCTTTTTATAAAAACCATACGAACTCATGTAAGAATAACTTATTTTTGTACGTATGATTTCCAAAGAAACCATTGATAAGATTTTCTCCACCGCCAGGGTTGAAGAAGTGATTTCCGATTTTGTTAACCTAAAAAAATCCGGAAGCAATTATAAAGGTCTCAGTCCTTTTGTGGATGAAAAAACCCCCTCGTTTATGGTTTCTCCTGCCAAGCAAATCTGGAAAGACTTCTCTTCTGGCAAAGGAGGGAACGTAGTTACCTTCATTATGGAGCAGGAGCACTACACCTACCCGGAAGCTTTGCGCTATTTGGCAAAAAAATACCACATTGAAATAGAGGAAGACGAAACCGAGCTAACCGAAGAACAAAAGGAGATACAGCTGAACAAAGAAAGCTTATACCAACTTTCTGAAGTGGCAAATGAATATTTCCAACAACAACTCTGGGATGAAGAAGAAGGAAAAACCTTAGCTCTTTCCTATTTTAGAGAAAGAGAAATTCGAGACGAAATTATTAAACAATTTCAATTGGGGTATTCGCCTAAAAGTAGAAGCGCTTTTACTACTTACGCCCTGGAAAAAGGATACAAACGAGAAGCTCTAGAAAAATCCGGACTTGGCATTTTTAAAGAAGATTCTGAAATTGGGTACGACAGATTTCGCGAAAGAGTAATTTTTCCCATTCACAGTTTTTCCGGAAGAGTTTTAGGTTTCGGGGGTAGAGTTTTACAAAACCATGGAAAAACTGCCAAATATCTGAATTCTCCTGAAAGTGAAATTTACCACAAAAGCCAAACTTTGTATGGGTTATTTCAAGCCAAAACCCATATCATTAAGGAAGATAATTGTTATTTGGTGGAAGGCTATATGGATGTTATAACCCTTTACCAAAATGGAATAAAAAATGTAGTTGCCTCTTCCGGCACCTCTCTTACCACAGACCAAATTAGACTAATTAAAAGGCTTACCCCCAATATTACCATCTTATACGATGGGGATCCGGCAGGTATAAAAGCTTCCTTTCGTGGAATTGATATGATTCTGGAACAGGAAATGAATGTGCGTGTTTTACTTTTTCCCCAAGGGGAAGATCCGGATAGTTTTGCCCGCAAACACACGACGGAAGAAATTGAGCTTTATTTTAAACAAAACATCAAGGATTTTATAAATTTTAAAACCGATGTTTTACTGGAAGAAACCCAAGGAGACCCTATAAAAAAAGCATCGCTCATCCGAGACATTGTAGGCAGCATTGCTTTAATTACCAATCTTATTCAGCAAGAAATCTATATAAAAGAATGTTCTCGTTTATTAGATATTTCTGAACAAGTATTGTTTAGCGAACTGGCACAAATTTCTCAACCAAAGGAAAATAAAGAAAATTCTTCTTCGGCTCCACGCCCACAGCTGCAAGCCATAAATAAACAATCCTCCAAAGAGGTTGATTTTACTTATAAGATAGAGGAAGATATTTTAGACCTTATGCTTTCTTATGGGGATTTTGAAATTGAAATAAAATATCAGGACGAGGATGAAACCTATTCTACCACAGTAATTGAAGAAATTGTTCAAAAACTACAGGAAGACGATATACAGTTTAGCATTGACTTTTATAACAAAATTTTCCATGACATTATAGAAGGTTTAGAAAACAACGAATTACGTACCGGTAGTTATTTTGTAAAATCGGAAGAAGAAGAATTTACACATTTTGCAGCGGAAAAAATGTTGAAAAAGTACTCCATTAGCAAAAATTGGGAAGCCAAAGAAATATTTGTGCCTACCTTAGAACAAAACCTAGCGAAAAATACTAAAGATGTTATTTTAACTTATAAATCTATGAAGATCATTCAAATGAAAAATGCTTTAGCTTTACAACTAAAAGATAAGTATCTCACAGACGAAAAGAGAATAACCATTTTTAAACAATTGATGAACTTAGACACTCTTTTAAAAAGAATTAAACAATTGGAAAATCGGGTTATGTAATTTTTTGCTTCCTCTAAGACTATTCCGTTTAGATAAATTAAAAAACGTACATTTCAAAATAACTAACGTATCACCTCCAAAGGAGCTCCTGGGTACGGACGGAATAAATAAATTTTATATTGAGCCATTTATAAATTTATTCTCCGAAATATGGCCGGTTTCCTTAAGAGTTTAACGTAAAATTGAGCTTCTGTCTATAAATAGATTAACGTTGAAAATGGATAGAAATTATTGGCTTTAAATTTTCTATTTTTGTATTTATACTCTTTGGCTATGCAAACCTTAAAAAAATATTTCCCTTGCCTTACTGAAAAGCAAGAAAACCTTTTTAATAAGCTACCTTCTCTTTACAAAGAATGGAACGAAAAAATTAACGTCATCTCCCGGAAAGATATTGATTTTTTGGGTGAAAGGCACATTTTGCACTCTTTAGGAATAGCCCAAGTACTTTCTTTCCAACCTAAGGCTAAGGTGCTAGACATAGGAACTGGTGGGGGATTTCCAGGAATTCCTTTGGCAATTTTATTTCCGGAAACTTCCTTTGTTTTGGTAGATTCCATTGGAAAAAAAATTAAAGTGGTACAAGAAATTGCAGAGGCTTTGTCATTAACCAACGTAACGGCTCTGCATTCTCGAGCGGAGGAAATTGACGATCGATTTGATTTTATAGTAAGCCGGGCTGTAACTCAAATGCCTACCTTTATTAACTGGACACATAACAAGTTTCTAAAAAAAAATATGCATTCTTTAAAAAACGGGATTCTTTATTTAAAGGGGGGGGATTTAACAGAGGAGTTAAAAGAATTCCCTAAGGCAAAAATTTATCCGCTTTCTAATTTTTTTGAGGAAGATTTTTTTGAAACCAAGAAGGTGGTTTACTTGGAAAATTGAAGCGGCATATACTACTTTTAACTATTTATTTTTGCGCTTCTTGGTAAAATATAATGTAAATTTGTTTTTCAATACCTAATACACTATGCACGAAGAAGAAAAAAAAACCTCTAATTTTTTAGAGCAAATTATAGATGAGGATTTAGCTCAAGGGTTTCCTAAAGATAAACTTCGGTTTCGTTTTCCGCCTGAACCTAACGGATTTCTACATATAGGGCATACCAAGGCTATATGGATCAATTTTGGATTGGCTCAAAAATACCATGCCCCAGTAAACCTAAGATTGGACGACACGAATCCGGAAAAGGAGGAGCAAAAATATGTGGATGCGATTAAAAAGGATATTGAATGGCTGGGCTACCGATGGGATAAAGAATGTTATGCCTCTGATTATTTTCAGCAATTGTACGACTGGGCAGAACAATTAGTAAAAGAAGGGAAAGCTTACGTAGATAGCCAAACTTCTGAAGAAATTGCGGAACAAAAAAAATCTCCTTTCGAAGAGGGAGTGGAAAGCCCTTACCGTAATAGAAGTGTGGAAGAAAATTTAGATTTATTAAGGAGAATGAAGGCGGGAGAATTTGAGGAAGGTGCTCATTTACTTCGTGCAAAAATTGATATGAAATCTCCTAACATGAATTTAAGGGATCCTGCCATGTATAGGATCGTAAAAAAATCTCATCACCGAACGGGAGATCAGTGGTGCATTTACCCATTGTATGACTGGACGCATGGAGAATCTGATTATATTGAACAAATTTCTCATTCTCTTTGTTCTTTAGAGTTTGAAAACCATAGACCTTTGTACGAATGGTTCATTAACCAAGTTTACAAAGAGGGTACGGTAAAAAGTAAACAACGAGAGTTCGCTCGTATGAGTTTGGCTTATACTTTAACCAGCAAAAGAAAGCTTTTGCGTTTGGTGGAAGGAAACTATGTTTCGGGCTGGGACGATCCTCGTATGCCTACCATTTCGGGGATGAGAAGAAGGGGATATACCCCTGAAGCGATCCTAGATTTTTTAGAGAGGGTAGGCGTTGCAAAAAGGGAAAATTTGATTGACCTTTCTTTGCTTGAATTCTCTGTTAGAAATCATTTAAATAAAATTGCTCCAAGGGTTATGGCAGTAAAAAATCCGGTAAAAATAATTATTACCAACTACCCGGAAGGAGAAATTGAATATGTGCGTGTGGAAAACAATCCGGAAAACCCAGAGAGTGGAGAGAGAGAAGTGCCTTTTTCAAGAGAGATATATATTGAAAGGGAGGATTTTATGGAGGAGGCTCCTAAAAAATTCTTCCGACTTACTTTAGGAGGGGAAGTTCGTTTGAAAGGTGCCTACATTCTAAAAGCGGAAAGGGTGGACAAAGATGAGACCGGAGAAATTCAAACCATCTATTGTACCTACAACAAGGACAGTAAAAGCGGTAGCGGTACAGAGGCGAGTTTAAGAAAAGTAAAGGGTACTTTACACTGGGTTTCAGCCACTCAAACTCTTCCTATTGAAATACGCATGTATGATCGTCTTTTCAAAGTCGAATCTCCGGATTCTATGGAAGGTGATTTTCTAGATTATTTGAATCCTGATTCTTTACAGGTGGTTCAAGGATATGCTGAACCTAGTCTTCTTAATGCTGCCGTTGGCAGTAAATATCAATTTCAACGTTTGGGTTATTTTGTGGTTGATGAAGATTCCACGAAAGAAAAACTCATTTTTAACCAAACGGTGGGTTTAAAAGATACTTGGAGTAAAATCGCTAATCAAAAATAATAGGCATATGAAAAAAATAATTTCTTTAACTACTCTACTACTATTTACCTTATTTACTTATGCACAGGAAATTAAAGCTCCCGCAGCTAGTTTAAAAGCGAAAGTGGAACAAATGGTGGGGCTTACAGACGTTGAGTTTGAATATTCGCGTCCTAACAAAAAAGGTAGGGTTATTTTTGGAGACTTGGTGCCGTACAATAAAATTTGGAGAACCGGAGCAAATGAAAATACTACTTTTCAATTTGGTGATGATGTAGAATTTTATGGTCAAAATTTACCTAAGGGTAAATATGCTTTGTACACCATCCCTCACAAAAATAAATGGGATCTTATCTTTTACTCAGATTCTGAAAACTGGGGGGTGCCTAAAGAATGGGATGAAAGTAAGGTTGCACTAAAAATAACAGTTCCGACTAAGCAACTGAATGATACAGTTGAAACTTTTACCATTGGTATTAATAATCTTTCCGACAATTCGGGGCATTTACAGCTGATGTGGGACCAAACATTGATCGATGCTAAATTTAATGTTCCAACCCAAAAAATTGCAAATTCCAGCATAGAAGGTATTTTATCTAATCCTAATGCGGATGCAAATGCTTACTATGCTGCCGCAAATTACTATCTAAGATCCAACGGAGATATGAAAAAAGCGCTTAACTGGATCAATAGAGCTATTGATTTAAAGCAAGGTGAGTCTCCTTATTGGTATTATTGGATTAAGGCTCAGATACAAGCGAAATTGGGTGACATTAAAGGAGCGATAGAATCTTCTGAAAAATCTTTAGAGGGAGCCAAAATAGAGTCTAACGAAGAATATATCAAACTTAACACCAACGCACTTAAAGGTTGGAAAAAAGTTTTATAATAAGATAAAATATTGTGCTTTTTATTTCAGTATTCTATAAAATATCTTATATTTGCACATCGTTCTTTATATAGATAATAAGTTTTAGCATGCTTCAATCATAGGATCTTTTGGAGCATGCTTTTTTATTTTTTCTGCTTGTAAAGCGGTACTGTGCTACAAGCCTCTCCATACATTAATGAAAAAACTACGGGTTTTAATTTTTGTACCAATTGTACATATGCATTCTGAGGAATTGGTTTTCCTGAACAACCTTTAATTATTACTTTTTTATCCCTATAGGGGGTAACATCAAAATCTTGAATGAATTTTGTATAAATATCTCTTTCCAGTTCTTCTAAAGATCCGAAAGAAATATGTTTAGCTATATCGGTAAGATAAGTTGCCACCAGCAAATATCCCCAGGAGGGAATAATCGCCTCTGATGAACAATGAATGGCTACATAGCTATTTTTATAAATTTCCCAATTGAAATCTTTTAAATTTTGTCTAAAATCTTTTTCTTTAAGTACTAATTCTTGATACAGAAATTCTTTTAAATCGAATACTTTTCTAGGCTCAGTAGGGTAAAAATCCTCTAAATCTATGGTTATTAGTCCACTTTTTTCTACTTTGTTTACAATATCACTCATAAAAGTCTATCTTATTTATTATTCCAATAAATCGGGTCTTCTCTTTTGTGTATGCTGCAAAGACATTTCATGTCTCCAGTCTTCAATTTTTGCAAAATTTCCGCTGAGCAAAACTTCCGGTACTTTTAAATTTTTATATTCTTCCGGTCGTGTATACACCGGTGGAGCTAATAAATTGTCCTGAAATGAATCGTACAATGCAGAGGTCTCATCATTCAAAACCCCGGGCAATAACCTTACAATAGCATCTACCAACACACAAGCGCCTAATTCTCCCCCACTCAGCACATAGTCTCCAATGGATATCTCTTTAGTTATGTGCAAGTCTCTCACTCTCTGGTCTACTCCTTTATAATGACCGCATAGGATCATTAAATTTTTTTTTAGTGATAGGGAATTGCAAGTTTTTTGATTTAGGGTATCTCCATCCGGAGTCATGTAAATAATCTCATCGTAGTGCCGTTCTTGTTTTAATTGGGAAATGCATAGATCTATAGGTTCTATCATCATTACCATTCCGGCACCTCCTCCATATTGAGTATCATCTACCTGCTTATGTTTTCCTTTGGCAAATTCTCTCAAATTATGTACGTATATCTCTACTCTATTTTTATCCTGAGCTCGTTTCATTATAGACTCTTGCAAAGGACTTTTCAACAAATCTGGCAGTACACTTATAATATCTATCCTCATTTTTGTTTAACTAAAATATCTAAATCTTTGTTTAAAATCAATCTTTTATCTTTTTTAACTCGTGATTTTATATACTAATTATATTTACAAATATCTAAAAAATAAGATTTATTTAAATTATAATGAAGATTTAAATAATTATTAAACTAAAATTCAAACTTCCTTAATATAATTGTTTATTTAAAGTATTTCCATCTTGGGATGATGGGAACTAAAGCAAAACCTATAAAAAAATACAACCCATGTATGGCGTCTAGTTCTTCAAATCCTAAGAACAAATGAAAAAGAATATCTAAAATTAGAGTTGCTGTAAATAGGTAAATACCATTTTTCTTAAAGTGGTAAGACCAATAGGAACCTAATATCATTAATACTCCAAAAAAAAGATTTATCCCGAAAAACCAAAGTGGAGCTGAAGGAAAATATATTTTTTTAAAACCTAAATAGGCAAGTACTATAGGTATTAAACCCATAAACCCCATATATAAACAAGCCATTAAAAAGCCTAAGGATTTTTTTTCTTTAACTACAAAATATTCCTTAGGTCTTTTACCAAAAATTGAATCTTCCTCTTTCATAAAAATATTTTTTAATGTTAAGTAAATATAAAAAAAATAATACAGAAAATTTCTGTATTATTTTTAATACGTTCCTTTTAAAAAATATTTTTAGAGAAATAGAGCATCCATTAATCGGTTTTGATCATTCAAACTTTCTTCTAAAGAAATCATACTTTCAGTTCTTAATACATCTTCAATATCATCTATTTTATAAATAACATTCTTTGCATCTTGAGGATCTTTTGCACTGATTTTACAATAAATATTATATTTTCCTGAAATCACATTTGCAGTAGTTACATTAGGTATTAAAGCTAATTTTTCTAAAACACTTTGTGTTTTACTTGATTTAGTAAGAAGAATTCCTACATAAACAATAAACCCATACCCTAAAATTGAATAATCAATATTTAAAGAAGTTCCTCTAATCACCCCTGCATCTTCCATTTTTTTAACCCTTACATGTATAGTACCGGCAGAAACATTCATTTTTTTTGCTATTTCTGTAAATGGCATTCTTGTATTGACCGATAGAAATTTTAAGATTCTCTTGTCTGTATCATCTATATAAAAGTTTTCTTTCATAATGAAACGCTTTATTTTTTTTGTTATTTTTCTTATGTAATGGTACAAATATATAAAATTATTCTAACCTTTATCAAATTATTACTATAAATTACAAGTAATTTATAAATTAATTAACAAAAGTGTCTAATTATCCCTATATTATGTCTACATCAATTTATTTTTATATTTGTGCATAATACTTAAAACCTAAATAATTACCGCTACTGACCCATTGTGAAAAAAATTGGAAGAAAAATAAAATTATTTTTTGACGGTTCTACTCCTGATCAAATTAATGGCTCCTTAAAATGGAAGTATGAACTGCACGAAATTATCTTTGAATCCGATACGGTAAAAGGTAAAATTTTTGATATTATACTTTTATTTTTTATTTCGCTTAGCACTCTTATAATAATGCTTGAAAGTGTTTCAAAAATAAACAATGAAATTGGCTTTTGGCTTTATATCTTAGATTGGTGGGTGACTATCTCTTTTACTATTGAATATTTTCTTCGGCTTATTAGCGTTAAAAACAGATGGAAATATATGACAAGCTTTTATGGTTTAATTGATTTATTAACCATTATACCTACTTATTTAAGCATCTTTTTTATTCAATCTCATTATTTGGCTATTATAAGAATTTTTAGACTTTTTCGAGTATTTAAGATTTTAAAATTAGCCAATTACATTGATGAGAGTAATACTATGTTAATTACTTTAAAAAATAGTAAACGGAAAATTTTTGTTTTTCTTTATTTTATTTTACTAATTACCTTAATATTAGGCGCTTTAATGTATGTGATTGAGGGTGAAAATTTTTCTAGCATTCCGCAATCTATGTACTGGGCAATTGTAACACTTACTACTGTTGGTTATGGAGACATTGCTCCCCACACTGTTTTAGGTAAAATTATTGCTTCGGGAATCATGATCTTAGGTTATTCAATAATTTCAGTACCTGCCGGACTTCTCTCTGTTGAATATAGAAGAAATAAAATTTATAAACAGAACACTCAGGTTTGCAGGTATTGTATGGCTGAAAATCATGAGGTTGATGCTATATATTGTAAACGATGCGGACATCTTTTGAATGAAAATTTAAATACTACCGACAATCCTTAATAATTTCACTTATGCTTAGCCACGAATATTTTATGAAGATTGCAATTGAACAAGCTAAAATTGCCTTTGATAAAGGAGAAGTTCCTGTAGGAGCTGTTGTTGTATCCAATAATCTAATTTTAGCCAAAGCGCATAATCTAACAGAGTCTTTAACAGATGTAACTGCTCATGCTGAAATCCAAGCCATAACTGCGGCAAGTAGCTATTTAGGCGCTAAATACTTAACTCAATGCACTATGTATGTAACCCTAGAACCCTGCGTCATGTGTGCAGGTGCCTTGTATTGGTCACAAATAGATAAAATTGTAGTGGGTGCCTCGGATGAAAAACGAGGATTTATATCTAAAAATATTTCTTTGCATCCCAAAACAACCTATGAATTTGGTATTTTAAAAGATGAATGCTCTGAATTACTTCAGGAATTCTTTAAACTAAGAAGATGAATTTATTTAATGCTTTTATATAAATAACTTAACAATCCAATAAACTATCATAGCAAGTATTGCACTAACAGGAATTGTTAAGATCCATGCCCATAAAAGTTTTATGGTTATTCCCCAACGTACTGCCGATACTCTTTTTACTAAACCAACTCCAATTATTGACCCGGTAATGGTATGGGTGGTACTTACTGGTATACCTAAATATTCACTTAAAAATAATGTAATTGCACCTGAGGATTCTGCTGCTACTCCTTCTAAAGGAGTAACTTTAGTTATACGAGTCCCCATAGTTTTAACAATTTTCCATCCGCCAGACATGGTTCCTAATCCAATCGCTACAAAACTTGCTATGGGAACCCACCAATAATCAATGGTAAAATGTTGAAAACGTTCAGAAGTGGAAAGGTTTACATATTCTGCTGCATGAACTACATTTACTTCATAAAAAATAAAGGCTGCCCCAATAATCCCCATAACTTTTTGTGCATCGTTGCCTCCATGACCGATACTAAAGGCTGCTGAGGAAACGAGTTGTAATTTCTTAAACCATTGATCGGCCTTATAAGGATTTGCTTTCCTGCATATGTTCATGATCAGTAAAGTAATAATTGAAGAAATAATCATCCCAATCAATGGAGCAACGAAAATAAAAAGTATGATTGGAATTACTACAGGATAATTGATAACTACATTCCCTGCTTCTGAAAAACCTCCCACATGTGCGATTGCTGCTCCTATAAATCCACCTATTAGAGTGTGTGAGGATGATGAGGGTATTCCTGCCCACCAAGTAAATAAATTCCATGTAATTGCAGCAATTAAACCAGAGAATATCACTTCAAGAGTTATAAAATTTTCATGTACAGCTTTGGCTATGGTGTTTCCGATCTTAAATTCCCCTATGATATATAAGGAGACAAAGTATGCTACAAAATTAAAAAATGCGGCCCATAAGACTGCTTGAAAAGGGGTTAAAACTTTAGTGGAAACAATTGTTGCAATGGAATTAGCCGCATCATGAAATCCATTGATATAATCAAAAATTAAGGCTAATACTACAATGGTTATTAGTAAGGTCATTAAAAAAAATTATGAGTATTTTACTAAAATGGATTCAATAATATTTGCAGATTTCTCGCACTTATCAGTAACGTCTTCTAAATATTCTAAAATGCTTTTTATTTTAATAATGTCTAAGACTTCTTTATTACTTTCAAATAAGGCACTGATTTCCTTACTGAATAGATCATCTGCCATATTTTCCATTCTATTTATTTCTACGCAATGTGCGAATACTTCCTTGGGCTTTTTTAAATCTCTCATAGCATAAATTGCTTTCTTTAATTCAAGAACACTATCATTGATAATGCTTGCAAAAGAACTATAACAAGGCATGACCGGAGATTTATATAACAATATATATTTGGTTGATGCATAAATAAAATCTGCAATATCATCTAAAGATGAAGTTAATTGATGGATATCTTCTCTATCAAAAGGGGTTATAAAGTTTTTCCCCAATTCAATATAAATGTTGTGTGTTAATTTATCATTAGCATGCTCGTAATCTTCCATTTTTTTATAAAACCCTTCGGTAATGGCTTCTTCTGATTTTAGACCATCGACCAAATCTTTAGACATGGCTGCCAAATTATCGGCTACTTGTTCAAACAAAGAATAAAATACTTTGTCTTTGGGTTGAAATAACCTGAAAAATGCACTAATATTCATAGTTGATTTATAGATTCAATTCTCTTATATGTGTAGCAAATATATTGATTTTAATTGAATACAAAACACTCACAATAAGTTCCTTTCTAATAAAAAATTTCTAAAAGCTTTCAGGGATATATAATAAACAGAAAAAATTTATTTTTTACGCGTTTAATTATATCTACGATTTTTTTGAATTCTTGAATTTTTTAGTGATTGATGATTCGTTCAATCTTAGAAATTAAATGAGTGAGATTAAATAAATATTTAAATGTTTGTAAATTTTTATGAATTACATCCATCAGAATCTTTAGTAATCAAAAATATGTTTAAGTAAATCTTAGAAGAAATTCTGTGCCCTCATTTTCTTTAGAGTTAATTTGATACTTCACTTTATTTTTTTCCAGAATTCGCAATGCAATGGATAAACCTATTCCTTTACCAGGAATATTCTGCGCGTTTTTACCCCTAAAAAAAGGACGTATAATATTTCCCATATGTTCCTCCGGAATACCTATACCATGGTCTTTTATAGAAAGATACAATGCATTGTCCCAGTACAAAACTATTTCCACTGGATTTTCTTGCGAAAATTTTACTGCATTTTCAATTAAATTATACAAGGCCATAAATAACTGGGTGCGGTCTATGTTAATCTGTAAATAATCTTTGAATTCAGCGTCTATCATTTTTTCCCACTTGATTTGTTGGGATGCAGAAGGGTATTTCTCACAAACCTTACGTATGATTTCCTCAATCAATACATCTAAATGTATAACTTCAGCGATATCTGTATTTTTTCTTAAATCCGAAACAATTAATAAAATGTCTAAAATCTCTTCCAATTGCCTGATTTCTTCAATAAGTAGATCACTAAGCTCTCTATACTCTTCGGGGGTTCTATCTTTTAAGGAAAATACTTCTAAATTTCCTTGTATTGCTGCTAAAGGGGTTTTGAATTCGTGAGAGACATAACTTACAAAGTTTTGTTGTATTTTAAATGTATCGGAAATCTGTTGTAGCAACTGATTGAAAGTATCGGTTAAATCGTAAATTTCATCTTTTATTTTTGAGCTTTTTAATAGAGATAAGGAGTTGGGAGACATGTTTTTCACTTGCTTAATGGTTTCCCTAATCGGTCTATAAGCTAGTCGGGATATCCATAAATTTAAAAGAATTGTTGCCAACATACCTACCACAAAGGCAGAAGTTAATATCCACCACAATGGTTTAATATAATTGGTTACTACTTCGTCTTTTTTATCTTTGGTTATAATTACAAAATCTCCTTGGTTATCTTTATAATAAACTCCGTAACATAAAAAACCTGGTATATTAAAGGTTAATTTACCTTTGTTACGAATTTCATCTATAATTTCTACTGGAATTTGAGGGGTTTTCAATCCAAATTCTAAATGATTATTCTTGTCATAAACTTGAAAATAAGCATTGGAAAGATTCTCGTATTGTTTTTTTATTTTTTCGTATTCTTTAAAAGAAATTTCGTCTTCTTCAAAAAAATAAAAAGCAATAATTTGTGCCGTTTTTTCTAAATTATGATAAACTGATTTTTCAATATTTTGTTTATATAAACTAAATATAAGTATGGATACAACAATAAATACAATTCCCCAAAGTGCCGAACTTAATAAGCTTAAACGGGTTTGTACTTTCATTGAATTGAATTTATTTTGTAACCTCTTCCTTTTACGGTTTCAATAAGTTTGGGCTTACCTTCAATATCTATTTTATTTCTAAGGTAGGATATATACACATCTACTACATTGGTGTTGGTGTCGTAATGAGCTCCCCATACGGCACTTAAAATTTGTGTACGTGTTAATACTTTATCTTTATTTTCCATTAGAAATTTTAAGAGCTTAAATTCTTGTATGGTTAAGATAATTTCCTCATCTCCTCTAGTAATTTTATGTGCTTCTAGATCTAAATATAAATCTGCACAACTGAGGCTGTGAGTAGGAACTTGATAGTTAAGGTTTGCTCGACGATTGAGGGCTTGAATTCTTGCTACTAATTCTTTGAAGTGAAAGGGTTTGGATAAATAATCATCCGCCCCCTTTTCTAATGCTTTAACTTTGTCATCCGGATCGCCCAATGCACTAATGACTAACACTGGACTTTCTATTTTTTTGTATCTTAAATACTGCAAAAGTTCCAAGCCGTCCAGATCCGGCAACATAATATCTAAAAGAATTACGTTCCATATCTTCTCTAAAAATAGTTTTCTTGCTTGCACTCCATTCTCAGCCAAGGTTACAGCAAAACCGCATTCTTCTAATCCTTTGACCATAAACTGGCTGATTTTTTTATTGTCTTCTACTAATAGCAATTCCATATTTCTAATCTGGCAATTATTTTTTTACAGTATAGTAAATATATTAATTTTTACTTTTATCTTTTTTCCGATAGGCAAAATAAAAGACTTGAGGTAATACTGTGAATGACAATAGCATACAAACAACTATCCCCCCTACAATCATTATCGCTAGTGGCTTTTGCACTTCGGACCCCATACCGTTGGACATCGCTGCAGGCAATAATCCCATAGACCCCATTAAAGCAATCATTAACACAGGGCGAACTCTACTTTTCACAGCACTGTCTATCGCTAGTTTTAAATTATGGGTTCTCTGCATCGTGTTTTTCATTAATGCTATAAGCAATATACTATCTATAGCAGTAATTCCAAATAGGATAATGAATCCAATTCCGGCAGAAATACCAAAAACTGTTCCAGTTGCCCATAGAGATATAAATCCTCCAATGAACGCATAAGGCATTGCACTAGCAGCAATTAGAGTGTCTTTTAATGTATGAAAGTTCATGTAAAGTAGAAATAAAATTAACAATAATGCACATGGAACAATTATCATTAAGCGATGGGTTGCTCTCTGCTGACTTTCAAATTCTCCTGCCCATACCATTTTATTTCCATGGTCTAATTTTATTTCTTTATCTACAATTTTCTGTGCTTCTGCTATGGTTGAGCCTAAATCTCTATCCCTTACACTAAATCCTACTCCTACATAACGACTACTTCCATCTCTGTAAATAAAGGTTGGTCCTGAGACAAATTGTATATCTGCAATTTCTTTCAGTGGAACATATTTTTGATCCATGGTAGGGATTAATATCTCTCCAATTTGGTCTTCGTTTTCTCTAAATTCTTTTTGAAAACGTACACGAACATCAAATATTCTTTCTCCTTCGTAGAAATTAGTTGCTGCTTTCCCTCCTATTGCCATTTCAACTACAGCTTGTGCATCTGCCATGGAGACTGCATAACGTGCCATTTTAGATTCTGATAATTTGATTTGTAATTCTGGCAAACCTATACTTCTAAAAACATTGACGTCCTCTACTCCTTTAACTTTGCCAATTGCACTGGCTGTTTGATCTGCTAGCTTCTCCAGCTGTTTTAAGTCATCTCCATAAATTTTAATCACCAAGGCGCTTTTTACTCCTGCAACATATTCTTCTACATTGTCTTGGATGGGTTGACTAAATCCAAAAATAGTTCCTGGATAAATGTCTAAGGAATCTTTCATTTGATTGATTAATTCATCTTTTTTAATTTTCCTTTTCCATTCTTTTTCAGGTTTTAATTCTGCATGAAATTCAATATTGAAGAAACCTGTAGGATCTGTACCGTCATTGGGTCTTCCGGTTTGGGTAAGCACAAATTTAACTTCGTCAAATTTTCTCAGCTTCTTTTTCATTTCTTTGGTAATACGAACTGATTCATCTAAATTTATACTGTTGGGCAAAGTTGCTCTTATATAAATTGCGCCTTCATTCATACTTGGAATAAATTCTGTTCCCCAAAAACTAAAACGTACCAAACATAAAATTAATAATGCTAAAAAGCTTAGAATCGTTCCTTTCCTGTAACGAGAGGCAAATGCGTATATGCGATAGAGATTGGTTGTAAAAAATCTGCTTATTCGGTTGGTTCTTTCTTTAATGGGTTTGTTTAACAATACTTTACACATTACCGGAACATATGTAAGGGCTAATATTAAAGACCCTAATAGTGCATAACCTAAAGTAAACGCTAAAGGGGAAAACATTTTGCCTTCTACTTTCTGGAAAGAAAATATTGGAAATAATGCAACTACTAGTATGATTTGAGCAAAAAAGATATGAGAGGCTACTCCTCCAGCACTTTTCTTAATCAATCCTCCTTTGGCTAATTTAAGAAAACGTTGATCTCCTAATTCTTCGTTCCTTTTAGCCATAGATACAAATATAATTTCTACAATTACTAAGGTTCCCTCCAATAAAAGTCCAAAATCTAAAGCTCCCATAGAAATTAAGTTTGCCGGAAGCCCTTGTATTCTTAACATTATAATTGCAAATAGGAATGACAAGGGGATTACCGTTGCAACTATAAGGGTACTCCTCCAATTAAAGAGAAAAATAAATACGACTATAGATACTAAGATAACTCCTTCTATAAGGTTTTTCATTACGGTGTGAACCGTTGAATCTACTAGTGTTGTTCGATCAATAAATGGTTCAATTTTAACATCTTTAGGTAATATTCTTTCATTTAACTCTGTAATTTTTTCTTTAAGATGCTTAATAACCTCCCCCGGATTTTCTCCTCGCAGCATTACAACTATTCCTTGTACTACATCATCTTCATTATCCAATCCTACTTGTCCTAAACGTGGTTTAGCGGAAACACTTACTTCTGCTACTTGTTTTACTCGTACAGGTGTGCTACCTTTAACTTCAATTAGAATATTTTCTATATCCTCAATCTTATCTAGCAATCCTATTCCTCGTACTACATAAGCTTGATTTCCTTTTTGAATAACATCTCCTCCAACATTTATATTACTATTTTCAACTGCTTCATATACTTCCAACGGCGATAGTCCATAATTGGCAAGTTCAATAGGGTTTACTTTAATTTCATAAATCTTTTCTTCTCCTCCAAAGCTATTGATATCTGCAACTCCAGGGACTGATAATAATTCTCTTTCAATTACCCATTCATTTAATGCCGCTACTTCTTTTATAGGTAGGTCGCTCTTTACTACATAGCGGTAAATTTCGCCTGTAGCACCGGAAGGCGGTTCAATACTTGCATCTGCTCCTTCGGGCAGATCTATACCCTGCATTCGATTAGAGGCATATTGCTGTGCAAAAAAGTCATCCACTCCATCGTCAAATAAAACCGTTACTACTGATAATCCAAATAATGAAGTAGATCTTACATCTGTCTTTTTAGGTATCGTATTCATTTCCCTCATGATTGGGAGAGTAATGAATTTTTCAACCTCTTCTGCGCTCCTCCCCGGCCATTGGGTAATGATTCTTACCCGAGTATTGGTTACATCCGGATATGCTTCTATAGGGGTATTAAAGTAACAAAGAATTCCTCCTAGAAATAAAAGTACGGTTAAAAATAAAACTAGAATGGAATTTCGCAATGAAAAGGCTATACATTTTTCTACAAACTTGTGCATAAATTCTTATTTGTTTTTTAGTTGTGAATAGATAAGCAATTGATCTTTAATTACAACTTCATCTCCTTCCTTTAGCCCTGAAAGTAGGTAAGCTGTATCTCCATTGTGCCCTTGTAATTTTACTTCTTTAATTACAAACTTATCCGCGCCTTGTTTTACTACAACAAAGTCCTTATCCTCATCAAAAATTAAAGCTTTCATAGGTATAGCAACCTTTAAATTCTCTGTATTGTTTTTGAGTTTTATCATCATAGCCATTTCGGGCTTCAACAATAAATCAGGGTTATCCATTACTATTCTTGCTTTTAGAACCCTTTCTTCTGAGTCAAATACTTGAGATATTTGATTAATTTTACCAACAAACACATCTCCTGGATATGAAAGGGTTGTCATATCTACCGGCATCCCTTCTTTTACAAATTTTAGATTGCTTGCATATACATTAGCGGTAATCCAAACTTGATTTAAATCTGCTATGGTAAATAATGGATCAGAATCCGGGCTTACCATGGTTCCTGGGGCAATATTTTTAGTAACGATATATCCTGATATAGGAGCCACGATGGAGAAACCTCCTGATTTGTTAGATCCGGTTACGGACATATCTGAATTTACTCTACTTAATTCTGCTTGGGCTTGCATTACTTTTGAACGTGCTTCTTGCAATTCTGCATCGGACAACATGCTATCTTTATGCATAGATTCTGCACTTTTTAGTTCTCTTTGAGCCGTTGCCAATTCTGCCTGCAATGATGATTTTTCTGAATGTAGAGAATTGATTTCCATACTTTTTACGTTGGCTAAGACCTGCCCTTTATTTACTTTATCTCCCAAAGAAAAGTAGGTTTGTGTAATAACTCCATTTACCAAGGGTGAATATTCCACTACTTTGTCTGGATTGTATTCTACTTTACCCGTGAGTACTAAATCTTCTTCTTGTGGTTTTAATTCTGCACGAACTGTTTTTAAATTATTTAGAAATGTTTGGTTTATGGTTTGTTTTTCTGCTGTTTCGTTATTTTCTAATTTACTGCTACAAGCACCTAGTAAATAAAGGGTTGCTAATAAGATTGTTATTCTTTTCATAATTTTATTTTAGTTCAACGCCTGCTGCGTATTGTAGATTTTCAAATTGTATAAACATATTTTTATTGATGGTTAACATGGTTTGTTTATTTTCTTTATATGCTTCCATAAAGTCCATATATTCTACCATGCTTATGTTTCTATTTTTTAAATTTCTGGTGTAAGCATCTATCATAAAATCTAGATCTTTTGTTAGATCTTCTTTTTCAATTTCTTTGGAAAGCTTGTAAGTTTCTTCGTAATTATTATATGCCTCTACCAATTCATGCTGGGCTAAATTCATTTGTTGTACAGCCATAAACTCACTTTGTTTTTTGGCAAATTGGGCAGCTTTTATATTCCCTTGATTTTTGTTTAATAGTGGTAGGTCAAAACTTAATCCGAATCCTACGTAATCTTTCCATACTCCACTGGCTCTATCGTAATTGGCTGAAAAAGTAATATCTGGCACTCGTTGGGCTTTTTCGTAAATTAAATCTTTATCTGAGTAATCAATCTGCAAATTTGCTTTTTTAACATCTGCTCTGTTTTCTAAAGCATTTTGCAATAACTGCTCTAAGTGTATGTTTTGCGGATCTTTTAATAATTTTTCCGTTGTCTCCTCAATTTCGATAGATACTTCAGGCTGAAAATTTAATAATGTTTTAAGTGTTTTCTGTTGTTCGTTAAACTCTGTTTTTACTTCATACAATTCGTTACTTATTTCCAATAAGGAGGATTGCAATCTTACCAATTCATTCTTGGCAATATTTCCCTGTTGAACCTGATTCTTGTAGGCTTGTATCAAACCTTTTAAGAGATCTTCTTGGTGCTGTAATATTTTTTGGTAATTCTGTAGATATATAATTTCCTGAATGGAAGTTCTTAATTCAAGTTTTAAACCTCTAAGCACATCTTCAAAATCTTGAATTGCTATTTCTTTAGAAACTTTTTCTCTATTAATTAATTTCCCTCTTTTTCTAGCCGTTTGTATTAACTGGCTAAGTTCTAATGAAAATTGTGTTCTTAAAGATTTCCCAATTATTGGAGATAATTCTTCTGTATTTCTCTGAGCTTTGGTTGTCCATAAATTAACATCCCCTAACTCAAACGATGGATTTTCCCACAACTTTGCTTGAATGATTGAAGCATCAGCAATATCTATATTCATTTTCTCAGCAATAAGCTCCAAATTTTGATCTAGAAATTGGGCTTCTATTTGCTCTGGAGTCATCTTAATTACTCTGGAATCTTGAGCTGAAATTCTTTGAATAATTAGTAGTAATAGTATTAAAATTTTGTACTTGCGCATAACACGGGATCAATTTTTTACAAAATTATTTTTCTCCCATTAATACGATCTTTGATATAAATTAATTTTAATTAAGAAGTAGATTAGAAGTAGATTAGAAAATATGTTTTTTTATAAAAATAATCTTCTCTTTAGAAATAGAATTGAATAATACTAAAATAGAGAGATTATACGAAATTAAAAAAGAGAAAGTGAAATCACTTTCTCTTTTTTAATTTTATTTTTCTTCTGCAGATGATTCTTTACCTGCTTTCCAAATTTTATAATTAACCTCTATACCTTTAGGTACATAGATAACTATGGGTAATTTACTGTTATAATCTACCCATATAGACTTACCTGCTACAAACTTATTCGTTTTCGTTTGTTCTGGACATGCCATCATGGTTGACATAGCTTCTCCTGAACTTGTGTATTGGTAGTAATTATACCCCCAACCGTCTAAATTTTTTTCTTCCATATTCCCCAATAAAGTGTAGAAATTGCAATCTACATTCATAATCTTACCAGGTATTAATTCTATCTTAAAATCATTTTCGTTAGATTTCTTTTTCAAAAAAATCACATAACGTGTCATACCTTCACCAGCTACTGGAAAGTTACCTAATTCTTTATAAGGATCGTTATTATTAAATTTCATTTTTTCATGTTTTGTAAATGACATTAAGATTATACCTACAAAAGTAAATATCAAGAATACTTTAAATAATTTCATCATTCTATTTTTAAATTTATTCTTATTTATGGGCAATAATTGTACTAAATATTTTAAAGTGGACTAATTTTTGATTTTGAAACAAATTCAAACACTGAATTTAACTTATGAAATTATCCAAAATATTCTTAGGCATTGCTATTTTAGCCCTTGTGCTTTTTTTAATTTTAATTATTAAAACCTATACTTATCCTTTCAAAAAAATTGTTGAATCTCAAGAAAAGGATAAGACTAGTGGAACTATCTCGATCATGGATGAATCTTTACAAAGATTAGCCGGCGGAATTAGAATTCCTACTATAAGTACGACTGATTATGAAGAAACAAATTTCAAACCTTTTGATGAATTTAAACAGTACCTTAGAGATTCTTACCCTAGAGTTTATAACAGTCTTGAAACTACAACTATAAATAATTACGGTTTGGTTTTTCACTGGAAAGGTAAAAATTCTACCAAAAAACCTATTTTATTTCTCTCTCACTATGATGTAGTGCCTGTAACGGGTTATGATCTAGATACTATTAAAAATTCTCCTATAATTTTTCAACCCAAGGACACACCGATTGCCCCTATACAAGAAAATAAAAATTCTTGGGATTATTCCCCCTTTTCTGGTGCTGTTGTCGATGGTAGAATATATGGTAGAGGTACGTTGGATATGAAAGGTATGCTTTTTTCTATTTTGGAAGCTGCAGATCAACTATTAAAGGAAGGATTTGAGCCGGAACAAGATCTTTGGTTTGCTTTTGGACATGACGAGGAAGTAAGTGGTAAGCAAGGCGCTGTAAACATTGCACAATTTTTTAAAAGTAAAAATATTGAATTTGAAGCGGTATATGATGAAGGTGGATTTATAATTGCTCCTCATTCCATCTTAGAATCTATTGGAAAGCCAATGGCTTTAGTTGGGGTTGGAGAAAAGGGCTTTTTAACATTAAATATTGAAGTAGAGGGAATTGGTGGTCATTCTTCTATGCCCCCAGAAAAGAGTTCTTTAGTCTATGCCGCTGAGATTATTGAACTTTTAAATTCTACGCAAATGGATGCTGAAATTATTGAACCTATTAATAATTTTTTGAAGAATGTAGGGGGAGAAATGGGCTTTACATCAAGAATGGCTATTGCAAACCAATGGTTGTTACAGCCGGTACTTATTAAATCTCTTTCCAAAACACCTGCATCTAATGCTTTAGTTAGAACTACTACAGCCATTACAATGGCAAAAGGTAGTGATGCTCCTAATGTGCTTTCAACAACTGCTGAAATCACCGTTAATTTTAGAATTTTACCCGGGAATACGGTAAAGCAAGTAATGGATCATGTTGAAAATCTTTGCAAAGGATATAAAGTTAATATTAAAACAATTTCTTCAAGAGAACCTTCAAAAATTTCTTCCTCTCAAACTGACGGGTTTAAAAAAATTGAAAGTGCGGTAAATAAAATTTACCCTGGGGCTATTATTTCTCCTTATATTACTATTGGAGGAACAGATGCTTACAAATATCAAATTGTAAGTAATAATATCTATCGTTTCATGCCAATTATGGTAAATCAATTTGAACAAAGAACCATTCATAATGAGAATGAACATATTTCTATCGATAATTACAGTAAAATGATTGCTTATTTTAAAGAATTAATGCAGTAATTGTGTTTTTAATTACTAATACCATTCAGGCGCTTATTAAAGCTATGAAAGTGGCTATTTTAGACCCTGGGAATTCTTTAAACAGGGACGAGTTTTTTTTGCTTTTGTCCTTACTCTTAGAGCTGATCCCTAAAAGCGAATGGGAACTCTTGGACAAGCTAAATAAGTATTAATTAAAACAAAACACCAACCTTTAGGGTTGGTGTTTTTCGGTTATTCTAACTTATTAATCATATTATCTATTTCTTTTTTTCTGGCTAATTTTAATAACCATTCTTGAGGAATACTTTCATGACTATATAATAAACCAGCTAATCCCCCTGTAACCGCTCCTGTAGTATCTGTATCTTCTCCTAAATTAACTGCTTTTAGTATTGAATCTTTATAATTCTGTGTTTTAAATAAACACCAAATGCTAGCTTCTAATGTATCAATAACATAACCACTACTTTGTATATCTTCTTCTTTTAAATCAAATATTTTATTTTGTAAAAGGCGATCAAATTTCTTTATTTCTTTTGATGGTATTTTTTGTTCTAGTAAAAAATTAGAGATGTGGTTTTGTAATTTAAAATATATTTCCTCTATATCTTTATCTTTTATTAGAAGCATTGCAAATTCAAGATAATAAAAGCATGCTATAATTGATCGAATGTGTGCATGTGTTATAGAAGAAACTTCACTAACTATTTTAAATCTTTCTTTTGGGTCTTGAATATCTTTTAGTATTAATAATAGAGGTAATATGCGCATTAGAGATCCATTTCCGTTTGAATATTCATCATTCCCTCCTGCCAAAATTGGATTAATCCCTTGTTTTAGATTATATATTGCTTCTTTAGTTGCTATACCTATGTCAAAAACTTGATTATGTGCACCCCAATATCCTGCATCTTGCCATAATATAAATTTCTTAGCTATATCTTTTATATTATATCCGTTTTGAATAATTGAATCTGCTAAACATAATGTTAAAGACCCGTCATCTGAAAAGGTTCCTGGAGGCTGATTATGTGTCCCATAACCAACCATGTCTTGAGCTGGGTTTCTATGCATGTTTTCTCTAGTCCTAAACTCATAAGGTACTCCTAATGAATCTCCTATTAATACTCCATAAAGTATATCTTTTAATAAGCTTTTTTCCATAATCTTAATAAGGTAAGCCTTCTATACTTTTTAACCATTGATTGTAATATGCTTTCTGTTCTTGGACAGTTGCTATTTGATTTACATCTTCTTCTGGATCAAAAAGATTGATTCTTACAAATTCTTTATCAATCCTTTTACCTAATGTTAAATGAGTAGTATAAATAGAATATTGTAGTCGAGGAATTATATAATTACTTAAAACACATCCCTTAATTAATAATTTTAATTCTATTTGTTCTATCTTAATACAAAGCCCATAAAAGGCACTACCAATTCTATCAGAATAATTTTTAAGCGAATTTCCAGTTTCATCATGATATTCTAAAAAGAATACTTCATATTTCCCCTGAAATTCATATTTCTTATTTTCAACAATATCATATATTGTAGGATTTTCTATATTTTCAGTCCAAATATTAATACTTGCATCAAGTATCTTGTGTTGAAAATTCAAACTTTTTATATTAAAACATTTAAAATTTTCTTTATTATTCATTTTAATTAGATTACATGTATTAATAAGGACAAAGCCATTTAATATCATTAGGATTTTTGATATCTTTAGCAGGAGTATGACCTATAATATTTTCATTAGGTATTTTATTTATGACCGAAAATTCCTTTTCCAGAGGATATGGACTTTTAGCTCCTAAAACTTCATTGACATTTACTCCTTTGGAGTCATCAACCTGAATCTTATAAACATATCCTTCTCCATTATAGTAATCATTACCAAAATTTATAGCACTGTTTATATCATAGGTAGTAGAGATATATTGAGAAGGAGTGTTATTTTTGGCATAATCTAATAAATCAACATTTGCATTCGGAGATTTTGCGTTAAATCCACCTTCCGCCTTTATCACATCAGGAGATCTTCTATCAAATCTATATACAGTAATTAAATCCAATCCAAATGGATCGACCATCGTATTGGAGTCATGCGTATACGCATAGACATTCGGATTATTTCCAAGTAGTCCGATGGGGTCTTTGGAGATGTATTGTCCAGTTTGGGGATTGTAGTAACGGAAACGATTGTAGTCTAACTCTGCGCTTACTTTTGTCTCGCGCGAGTGAATACTTTTTGCTT
>NZ_SELI01000003.1:0-1493 GCF_007845595.1 Apibacter muscae | reverse complement strand
AATCCTTTATAAAACAAGAAGTTACTATTATGTTTAATCATTGCAGTGGAATGCTATTTCTAACCAATGCAGACTATCAAGTCTTAATGGTTTATAATGGAAATCTGGAATTATTCCACACTACCCCCCATAAAGGAATAGAAGGCTTTAAAGAAGAATTGAAAGCAATGATAGCTAATCAACAAATTACCCATCCTGAAGATATAGACTTTATTTTATCCCTAGAGCAAGAAGAAAACTAAAATATACTATAACTAATCTATAATCTAAGTCTACTAAAAAGTGCTAAAGTGATCTTTTTTAGAAAACTTTTATTTTAAAAATAAATATCTACTTATTGGTTATATAACCATATCACTATATTCAATCTATATAAAAAATACAATCATGAAAGTATCCGAAATAAAAGTCTCCTATACCAATAAAAACGAAAAAAAAATTAAATTAGAAAATAGTGAACAACTTTATCATTTAGCCCTATCCATCTGGAATAAGAATACCCTAGAACTACAAGAAGAAGTAAAAGTACTCTATTTGAATCAAGCTAATGTAGTATTAGGTTATTATAGCCTAGCTAAGGGAGGAATTTCAGCCTGTTATGTAGACATAAGACTAATACTAAGTACAGCTCTAAAAACCAATGCTTCTGCCATTATAGTAGTCCATAACCATCCCAGTGGAAATAACAAGCCTTCCCTAAAAGATAAAGAACTAACTAAAAAAATAAAACAAGCCTGTAATCTATTAGAATTAGTTCTATTGGATCACATCATTATTGCTAAAGAACATTATTATAGCTTTGCAGACCAAGGAAATCTATAAAAAATAAAAGTAAATATAAAAAAGTTTAAAAAACATCACTTTATCACTTTTTTAGCTTGATAGAATACTTCTATAGAATAACTCCCCCAAATTCTATCCAATTTATGAATCTATAAAAGATAAAAAAAACATAATAAAATCCTAATTCTATTATGTTGGGAGTTTTATATTTAAAAAAACAGTAGGAGAGAGTAAGAGAACCCCATATACCCAATATACATAGAATTGAAACAGAGGTGTCTCTAGACCATAGAATATAGTTATAGCTAAATTTTAAAGAAAAGGAATATAAAAAACAATTATTTAAAGTTTTAATCTCGGTATTTTAAATTAGTTAAGAAAATAGCAGGTTTTCAATAGCTAACTGCCTAATAGCCTAATTTGAAATTTCAATACTCACCAACTCCTCAAGAGACACTTCCAAAGCTTCCGCTATTCTATACAGAGTATAAATGGTAGGATTGGTTCTTCCTGACTCTATTCTGGAAATATTGGTAGGATCTATATCTCCCAGCATTTTTCCCACTAATTCAAGTTGGGAAAATCCTTTGGATTCTCTAACCTGTTTAATTCTTCTTCCAATAATTTTTAGAATTTTATCTTTTTCCAACTTGACTTATTTGACAAGTCAAAGTTGCTTCTTATATTTGTTAAATTAAATGCCATATATG
>NZ_SELI01000024.1:0-1600 GCF_007845595.1 Apibacter muscae | reverse complement strand
GAGAAAGCACGCGCGAGTAAAGGAGGATGAAGGCGAAAGTAAAAAAATGGAGCAGAGACGGGATTATACTATTACGGTGCTAGATACTATAATCCAAGGGAAAGTATCTTTATATCAGTAGATCCACTGTTTGAAAAAACCATGACTCCGTATCAATATACCTATCAGAATCCAATAAATTATACTGATCCTACGGGGATGGAGGGGGAAAGTACGGAAGATTGGATTAAGAATAAATACGGAAAATATTTATATGATGAAAATGCAACTAGTCAAGAAACTACTAGAAAAGGATGGACATATGTAGGCAAAGATTTACCAAGTGGAGTAAATCCTAAAGGTCAGGATATACTGGAAGAAATAGGAGGAAAATTATATCATAAAAATACTTCAAATACTCTTAGAGAATTTGGGAATTGGATAAATGAAAAATTAGGAGGAGATTCAGATTACTGGGGAGTAGAAAAAAAACCATATGATCAGGCAGATGAAAATATGACTAAAGCACTTATAAAGTATTCTCCTGCTGGATATGGTTTGGGAAAAAAATTAGTGGCTGAAAGCGATACTTCTCCAATTATAAGTAATGAAAAAAGAGTTAATGATTTTAAGTATGCAGATAGAGTTAGAGGTAGGGGAGTTGAAGATCCTAAAAGTCATAATTTCCCATATAGTTATGATAAGGAAATACTTTCAACTAAGCCAATTAATAAGCCAGATGGATATCAAATTTTCCGAAAAGAAGGTAGTATGAATGGAAAAGATGGTGTCTTTGAAATAGGAAGAGACAAAAATGGAATTATAGATCATAGGTTTTTTAGACCACATTCAAAAAAGTAATGAAAATGAAGTATTTAATAGTTGATGCAAATTTGGGAGGGACAGGTATAAGAGACACTTATAACGGGGGATACATTGAATTAAATTCTTTGAGTTTATCAGAAGTTTTAAAAAGAAAAATTAATAATTGGTTAAAAAATTATCATGAAGAGCATTACAAGGGTTATTTAAATCTTATTACAATAGAGAATTTAGATAAAGAAGGGATTAAATTAGCAAAAGATATAAAAAAGGAACTAGGTGAAGTTAAAGTAGAATATTTTTCAGATGCAAAATTAATTAAGCAAATAATTATATAAATTAAAAACCATTTAATGTATCTCGAAATGCCATAGATTACGGGAATATTAATTTAAAAAAATAATGAAAAATTTATAAAGCTTAAATTTATATACAATGATTCATTTGATAAGGTGGATAGTAGCAGAATAACGATAAAAAATCAAACAAAAACCCCCGCTACAAAGCGGGGGTTTTTGTTTTAATCCATTTTATTTAACCTGTCCAATAGTTCCCATTCGCTCTCAGGGATAAGAGAATGAATAAGATTAAGGATGTTATAAATATCCCAGGAATTATGCACAGATAGATTGGGGTAGGAGCTGTCCATGGTAAGCGCTGTTTGGGTTAGTTTACATAGCGATTTAAGAGTAAAACCCAATTCTTGGTAGCTTTCTATAAAGGGAAAGTTTTCCAGAGACTTTAAGAAGTCTTTAGGGTTTAGGTTTTTGTTTTCATTTGAAAAATCATTGTTAAGATT